>JAZQAA010000356.1:0-7314 GCA_045544975.1 Oscillospiraceae bacterium
GTTCTGTATGGATTAATACATACCGTCGAAGAACTCGATGGTTCCTCTCTTCTTGTCAGCCTTCTTAGTGCCCTTAGCATTTGTCGGCTCCGGATTTACAGTAACAACTGCCTTCTTATAGGAAGAAGTTGTACCTACAAATCTGCCCATTCTCTTCTGTCTGCCGCGGCAGTTCATGGTGTTAACCTTAACAACCTCTACATTGAACAGCTCTTCTACAGCAGCCTTGATTTCCAGCTTGTTAGCATCCTTTGCTACCTGGAAAGTGTACTTGTTCTCCGGCAGACCATCCATGCTCTGCTCTGTGATAATCGGCTTGAGGATAATATCCTGTGCTGCTTTCATTATGCGTACACCTCCTCGATCTTTGCAACCGCATTCTTAACAACGATGAACTTACCGCCGTTGAGAATATCGTATACATTCAGGGTGTTAACAGCTGCTGTCTTCACGCCAGGAATGTTTGCTGCGCTTCTGTATACCTTAGGATCAGCTTCTGCTGTAACGATCAGTGCCTTCTTCTCAACATTCAGTGCCTTGAGCATTGCAGCGATCGTCTTTGTCTTATAATCATCCATTGTCAGGGTATCGAGTACGATGAGATTGCCCTCCTGAACCTTTGTGGAAAGTGCGGACTTCATAGCCAGTCTGCGAACCTTCTTGTTCAGTGTATATCTGTAATCTCTCGGCTTCGGACCGATTGCCACACCGCCGTGTGTCCACTGGGGAGCTCTTGTAGAACCCTGTCTTGCGTGGCCTGTACCCTTCTGTCTCCAGGGCTTTCTGCCGCCGCCGCTTACCTCAGTACGAGTCAGAGTGGACTGTGTACCCTGGCGCTGGTTTGCAAGGTAGTTCTTTACTACCATGTGCATTACGGAAACATTCGGCTCAATACCAAACACCGCATCGGAAAGCTCAGTTTCAGATACTGCGTTGCCAGCCATATCGAATACTTTTACCTGTGCCATTTACGTTTCCTCCTTCCTTACGCCTTTACACTGTCAACGATGGTAACAATACCGCCCTTGGGGCCCGGAATTGCACCCTTGATTGCAATCAGGTTGTTCTCAACATCAACCTTAACAACTTCCAGGTTCTGAACAGTTACCTTCTCAGCGCCCATGTGACCAGGCATTCCCTTGCCCTTATAAATTCTGGACGGGGAAGAGCAAGCACCCATGGAGCCTGCGTGTCTGTGTACAGGACCTGTACCGTGAGTTTCCTTCAGACGGGAGTTGTTGTGACGCTTGATTGTACCCTGGAATCCCTTACCCTTGCTGGTGCCGCTAACATCTACGATGTCGCCAACAGCAAATGTGTCAGCCTTAACGAGGCTGCCTGCTTCCATAGAGCAATCGTCAAACTTGAATTCCTTCAGGGTCTTCTTGTAACCGGCTTCTGCCTTGTCAAAGTGTCCCTTCATCGGCTTGTTCACTCTGTTTGCCTTCTGATCGCCAAAGCCGAGCTGAACTGCTGCATAACCATCGTTCTCAACGGTCTTTACCTGTACTACTACACAGGGACCAGCCTCTACAACGGTTACCGGAACAACTTTGCCGTTCTCATCGAAGATCTGTGTCATACCGATCTTCTTGCCGATAATACCTTTTTGCATTTGTTTTTCCTCCTTATGGTTATTGGTTGGCATTTGCCAACATGACCGGATGAATCACTTCATCCATGGAACACCGTACTATTTTGTACGATACCGCAGATCGTTGGAATTACTTTACTTCCATTACGATGTCCACACCTGCGGGGAGTTCGAGCTTCTGCAGAGCCTCTGTAGTCTTAGCTGTCGGACGGATTACATCAATCAGACGCTTGTGTGTACGCTGCTCAAACTGCTCACGGCTGTCCTTGTACTTGTGTACCGCACGAAGAATTGTTACGATCTCCTTCTCTGTCGGCAACGGGATCGGACCGGATACGCTTGCGCCGCTTCTCTTTGCTGCATCAACAATCTTCGCTGCTGCTGCATCTACAGTTGCGTGCTCATAGCCCTTGATCTTGATTCTGATCTTTTCGCTTACTGCCATTTCTTTTCGCCTCCTTGTATGGGTGGTAATACAGGGCAGGACTTTTGCGGAATTTCTGACATTTCTTTTTCACACTCCGCCGGGTGTATCGCACCCTCTTTGATAGAAAAAACCGAAATCTTACGCATCTGTAAAGATTCCGGACGAATGTGGCGCTCGAGCGTATTTCCACCGCACAGACGCATTCCCATCGTAACCTGGGCACGCATTTCTGCCGTGTACCGCTCCACTCACCGTGTCATCATTCCTTGTCGCCCGGTTTAAAATCGGACATACTCCACGAAAATTCCCCGGCATACCGCCAGCAACCTTTCGCTTCAACGCATATCTTTGGTGCAGCTTCCGCTGAACCTTCACTATTATATCATATTATTCCTGCGATTGCAAGCCCTTTCTTTGTTTTTTTGCAATTATAATTGTAAATTTTTTATGAACGACTAAAATAAGCATTTTTGACAAACACAGACTGCCAAATTCTCCGTTTTGCACAGTGAAGCCCCCTGCATAAAGCAAGGGGCTTGCGCTTACTTATTCGTCCACATTCACACGCAGATAATTGCCGGGGTCGGTACATATATTATTGACACGCACCTCAAAGTGAAGATGATTGCCGGTAGAATTTCCCGTTGATCCGACATAGCCGATCAGCTGTCCCTTTTCGACGACCTGATCTGCAGAGACGATGAGCCGGCTGCAATGTCCGTAAACTGTGCTGTAGCCATCCTCATGCTCAATGACCACATAATTGCCGTAGCCGCCGGAATTCCAGCCGGCTGTCGTCACCGTTCCGGAACCAGCAGCATAGATCTCCGTTCCATAGGGCGCTGCGATATCCAGTCCCTTGTGGTTGCGGTCGCTGATGTACGGATCGCTGATATAGCCGCCGTTCACCGGCCAGCCGAATTTTCCGTTGCCGGCAAAAATCGTATCCTCGCTGTCCGGCTGCGGACTATAGGTACCAATGCCAACCTGCTCGGCAACGGGCTCTTTGGTAATCACCGCACTGAGCACTTCACGACCGGTTTCAATGCCATCCTCATAGGTAACAAGTACCTCGCTCATCTTTTCACCGCGCGCGCCCTTGGCAATGACCTTTTCGGTACCGAGGTTCAGCGCGGAGGTTTCTACTCTAACTGTCGCATAATCAATGTAGCTGACAATGGTCATATTTCTGGTATAACCAATGGGAATATACCTCGTCAGGGTGGGCACCTTCACAATACTGCCGGCGCGGATGCCGCGTACAAGAAGCGGGTTGCGCTCCTCCAGATCCTCGACTGTTGTGTGGTACTTGAGCGCAATCAGCTCCAGGCTGTCATTCTGCTGCGCAACATAGGTTCCCTCGCTCTCCTCGGACTGTGTAAGGATGGCGAGAATCTCCTCCGGATCCATCAGGCTATCCATCAGATACACACCGAACTGATAATCAATCTTCTTCGTGTAGTAAACCTCGGAAACAGTGGAATCCAGTGTTGCTGCGTATTCCGCAAGCTGTGTATCCATTTCCGCATCGATCGTGTCCACTTCTTCTGCAGCACCGATGAATTCACCCTCCACATAGACGCCGTACGCTTCAACGAGCGCAACATCCGCGCCCTCCAGAAGCCTGTCAGCAAGCAGCTGGGCATTCACATATTCTTCCTCCGCAGAGACAATCCGCAGGGAATAGGTGGGGTGGAACTCCATCCGGAAGTCATCGCCGACACTGCTTACGCGCTGCTGCACTTCCTTCTCCGCATCCTCAAACTCACTCTCCGACGAGATAATGCCGAGTTCCTCACCGTTGACGGTGACACTGATGGCATAGTCCAGACCAGTTCCGTACTGGACAATTGCAATTAAGAATACAACCGCCAGAACGGGCATGACATAATTGAAACAGGTTCTGAGAATACCATATTCACCAAAAATATAATTGCCGATGAAACAAAGGATCTGCTTGGCGAATTCCATGCCCCCTGCTTCCTTCGACTGTCTGACTTTTTTTAACATCTGCTTTGCCGTGCGATTGTGCTCACGGAACGCTTTTTTCATTCCTCTTCCAATGACACAGAAGAATCTGCCGATCTGTCGGAGTATGTACCACAGCATCCGGAAGGTGCCGCCGATGAATCGCCATAGAATGCCGATCACTGCGCCAAGGCTGCCAGTCACCATCATGCCGATCTGAATCATCAGCCGTTCAAAACCGGACGGGGTTCGTTCAGACGCCGTATTCTCCGGGCGTATGCGCATCGTATGCATCTCCTTTCTGTTCGGTGTTACCGCTACATACCGGTTACAATTGTTACAAAGCAGTAACACTGTTACTAATTATAGCAGACTCGTGAAAAAAATCAACTCTTTTTGGGGCGTTCTTCCAGCGCAGGCTGAAATTCTGTAGGATTGCACAAAATCCCATGTCGGATTTCGGTTCATTTTCCTTTCCATGTCATGGAATTATTTCGTAGAATCGCCATTTCCTGACATTTCCAGCAATTTCTTCATATCCTCAGGAAGGGGGGATTCAATGCAGTGCACCCTTCCATTACTATCTGTGTAGCGCATTTTTGCACAGTGCAAGGCATGGCGCGCAATTACATCATGCGTTCCTCCATAAAAGTCATCCCCTGCCAGTGGGCAGCCGATATGGGAGAAATGCACACGGATCTGATGGGTGCGTCCGGTCTCGAGGCGCACCTGTACAAGCGTATGTATGCCGCGCTGCAGGACCTGAAAATGGGTCACAGCGCGCTTCCCCTCCGGTGCAACACGGCGCAGAATAACGGACTCCGGCGTGCGTGCAATGGGAGCGTCGATGGTTCCGGCATCGGGAGGATTGCCTGTAAGAATTGCAAGATAGGTCTTTTCGAGTCTTGCAGGCAAAGCCTGTGCTGCAATGGGGTGCTTGGCGACCGCAACCAGACCGGAGGTATCCTGATCAAGGCGATGCACCGGACGGAAGGCAGAATCCGGAAACCGGACTGCAAACGCATTGCCAAGCGTATCAAGACGATGATTCTGGCTGGGATGAACGGGCATTCCCGCCGGTTTATCAAACAGCAGCAAATCTGCATCCTCGAACAGCAGCGGCACATCCAGTGCAGGATTGGGTTCCATATTCTGCGCATCGGGCAGACGCAGGACAATCCGGTCCCCGAAGCGCACCATATCAATGGTACGGATTGGCTCCCCATTGCAGGTAATACCGCCCGGCGTATGCCGGAGTCTTGTCAGCTGGCGCTGGGATACGCCGCAGTCATGATGCAGAAAGCTCTGAAGCCTGCAGGGTTCCTGGCGCTTTACGAGAAAATACAGTTCGTGCATGAATGGTTTCCTCCTGTTGCTGTGTCCATTCCCGGATCCGGATCTGGATCAGGAGGATACAGTTTGTCATCAGGTACGGCAGCAAAAAGGGGATGGTCACAACGGGCAGCATCAGCGGCAGATACCGGAGAAGAATTCCCCAAAACATACCCTGGCAGCTACCAAGCAGCTGCAATGACTGTCTTACTGCACGGAAGGGCGAACAGCCGGGGGATTCAAGATAGAGAAACGGAACCGCCGCCGTTCCTACGCAATAGCGCAGGTACATCAGTCCTGTCCAGACTGCTGCGCAGACCGCCTGCGCGGCAAGAAACAAGCACCATCCGCCGTCCGCTTCTGAAAGGCTTTGCTGAAAACAAAGCACTGCCGCTCCGGCAGACAATACAAACGGAACAAGCATCAGCATCCGACAGAGTGCTGTGCCTGCAAAGAACAGAATTCCGCGGATATAGGCGCCCGGACTCCGGAAGAAACAATTCTCACCGCCGCCGCTAAACCCGAGCATATCCGTCATCCAGCTGCAGACACCGCATTTGACCGGAGTCAGGATACCGAAAGCAAGAAGCTCCCACAGCACTGTGAACACCACCCACTGCGGCAGACCGCCAAGGAAAAGCGCACGGGGTGTCATCACATCACAAGCGATGAGAACGGCTGCAAGAAAGCAGGGCATGAGCTTCAGCAGAAGCCACAACGCAGGATAGAGCAGTGCCGCTGTCAGCGTTGCTGCATACCTTTTCTTCAGAGTACACCTTGTAAAGCTCTGAATTTCGCGGAATTTCATAGATTATGCTCCTTTCTGAGGGCACAGCCTGCCGCCTCGAATGAAACGCCATTGCTGTGCTATGTAGGAGCGTCAGTTTCTCTGGTATGGGATCATTCCAAGAATCTCAAACGCCTGCGCCTGCTGCCACATCTGGGCAGTGAACATAATTTCAAAGCCCTCGCCGGGTTCACAGTTCAGTTCCTTGGCTGAAATCTTCGGAAGTCCGAAGCAGGCAAGCATATTGCTGATCACGCCGCCATGGGTGATGACAGCACAGTGGTCGAAATCGTTTTCCATCATATCCATCAGAATACGATGCAGCGCACGATAGCAGCGCACGCACAATTCTCCGGCACTTTCACCGCCGGGCGGACGGACATCGGGGCTGCCGCCGCGCAACCATTCCTTATAATCCTCGCGCTTGATCAGCTCGTCCACGGACTTACCGTCAAATTCACCGAAGTTCAGTTCACGCAGATCCTCTGCAAGATAGAGCTGCTGCTCCGGAAACAGAATCTCCGCCGTCTCCGTGCAGCGGCGCATGGGGCTGCTGTATACTCTTTGTACTTTCGGATACTCATACAAATCCAGCTTTCCGCACAGCTCCGCAGCACCCTTGTCGGACAGCGGATAGTCCGAGCTGCTGCCGATATAGATTCCCTTTTCATTTGCTTCCGTCCGTCCATGACGGAACAGACTCATTCGATATCCTCGCATCGGTTTCCTCCTTGATCTCTTATGGCACTGCGGCAGAAAATTGCACAAAAACAGCACCATTTTTTTGGTTTTATGGTTTTTTTATACAAGTTCCGTCGTAATTCTGACGAATTTTTTAACAAAAATAACGCTTTACAAATAGTATAATTTGTATTATAATATAATTAATGAAGCTGAACGCAAAAATACTCAGCATTTCCGGCAGCAAAAGCTGCTGATTCTATACAGAAAGGCACTACATTTGCTATGAATTCCGATTTCCCGCGCATTATTGCATTGCAGCGAAAAGAACGCCAGATCAGCCAGAAGCAGGCAGCAGCAGATCTGGGAATCTCCCAGGCGCTTCTGTCCCACTATGAAAAAGGCATCCGTGAGTGCGGTCTGGATTTTCTGGTAAAGATCGCAGATTATTATAATGTATCCTGCGATTATCTGCTTGGAAGAACCCCACAGCCGGAAGGAAAGACCATCTCTGTAGAGGATATT
>JAZQAA010000357.1:0-14727 GCA_045544975.1 Oscillospiraceae bacterium
CCAGTAACTACTATCCTTCTGTGTACATTTACGGTGAACAGGGTTCTTCCATGACAGTTGGAAATAACACTATAATGACCGCAAATATCCGTGCACCGAAGCTGGACTTCTCTCAGGCAACTGCGGATCAGATCAACAAGAAGATTACCTACACAGAAGGATCCATCACAACGGATTATGCTTCAAGTTCCTATATTGGTATTATCGGTCAGCTGATCTGTGATACCATCAATGTATCCAATAGCTGGGGTCTGATCTATGTAACAACGGATCAGTCCGTACAGAAGTGTGATGCTTCTTGTACCGCTTGCGGCGGTGCAATGGATTGTCCCTGCACTTGCACAGATGCAAGCTGCTCTTGCTGCTCCGCACATGGCGGCGGTGGCGCTGGCGGCGGCGGCGGTTCCGGCATCTTCACTGCACTGTACTATAACTACTATTGATGGGAGGCGTGCTGAATATGAAAAAACTGAAGAAAAAAGTCAGCGGCATGACTCTGATTGAAGTAATTATTGCAATGCTTGTATTCTCCATTATGTCACTTGTTATGGTACAGATTGGTTCTGTTACCAAGTCCCTGATGATGAATACCAACCATATGAACAACAAGACCAATGCAGAGGCCCCGATTGCTGCGGTAAAGGATGTTTCTGCTCTCAATGAAGCTGCCAGTGATGCAACCGATGAGAGCGGCAATGCGCATGTAATCGAAACTCTGCCGGTCACAATTACAGTATCTGTTCCCGGCTACAGTGCACTGGTCAATGCTGTTAAGTATGACACTGGCGCGGCAGCTGCTGCTTCCGACAGAAACTGTGACACCCGCATGGATGGCGATCTGGAATTCTATGTAATTGAAGATCCCACCGAGGCACCGACAACATAAGGAGGTGCCGGCATGAAGAACACAAAAGTAAAGGGTTTTACCCTGATTGAATTGATCGTTGTTATGGCGATCTTCGGTATCATTATGTTTGGCGCGATGAATCTGATTCGTCCCGTTACCAAGATGATGGTACAGTCCGATGTGTATGAGGGCGGAAATGCTGCAGTAACCAGCATTTCCAACTACCTCGAAGGCGAGCTTTCTACAGCAGAATACCTGATCGCAAGCAATACAATTCCTTCTGATAATGGTGTTGCGCTTGTAGAAGAGTTTGTCAAGTCCTACTATGAGGGTGTCCTCAAGGCAGGCTGTACAGCGGATGCTCCCCAGTACGGCAAGGGCAAGGTTCATGTGATGACGATTGATAATACCCAGAACGGTAAGATCAGCAACTACATCTATGAAGTAAGCTTTGCACTGGGTGCTCCGAATGTGACGCTGAGATCAACTCAGGAATATGCGATCAATAAGGCATATTATGACGCCTACAGCTTCACAATCAAGGCTGGTCTGTATGAGGATAATACCTTTGACCCGACACAGCCTGACACATATGAGCAGCTGATTGCAAACCTGTCCACGAAGGAAACTGTTTTCACGATTCAGGCAAGTACTGAGAGAATGAACACCACCTACTCCTTCCTCTCAAATGCAACCATGTCCCTCGTGAATATCTATAACCGAAATGGTAAGGGCGTTCCCGGTGCTTATTATGTTGTCAATGAAGAGTATGATACTACGAATGCAGAGCTCACGAAGAAGATTGTGGATATTACCACACCGAATCTGAGCAAGCAGGGTGAGACATATTCTGACAACAATGGTGCTGATCATCCCTTCACAGTATCCCGTCAGTATGGCAGCGTGCTGACCGGCAGTAAGGTGCAGTATGTGGATGGCTCCACAGACGGTTACTGCTTTGTTTACAGCTACGGTGCAGAGATGGATACTCAGTAACATATCAAAAAACGGCAGTCGGAAGGATTGCTCCCGACTGCCGCTTTTATATGTATCTTATCCTTGATAGGTGAGCATGCTGATATACCAAGCGACACAGCGTTCACCAAACAGTGTTCCGAGGAACAAGCCCATTGCAAGGAATGGTCCGAATGCGAATTTGGATTCGCCGCTGCGATGCTTGTTAATGATTCCGCAGAATGCGGCAATCAGAATTCCAAAAAAAGCGGAAACAACAATGGCTTTCCAGCCGATCAGAGCCCCGCTCACACCCATCAGAATTGTGTCGCCAAGCTCAATACCGCGCACCTTTTCACCGGTTCGCTTCTTGATCACGGCGCCGCTGATTTCACCGATGAGGAAGAATGGCAGGCTGATACAGAAAAGACCAATGAGTCGATCTGCAATACTCAGCGCATCTGTGAAGATGGCACTGGGAATGGCAAGTACCAGAATGAGCAGCAAAAGCCTGAGATCCATTTCCATTGTATCCCAGTCCATGAATCCGACTGCGATCAGAATGGAGAAGAAAATGCAGTAGAGAATGGACTGCAGACTGAAATCGAGTACTGCAAAGGTCAGTACATAGACAATTCCATTGAGTGTTTCTACAATGGGATAACGAGGTGAGATCTTCTCTCCGCAGCTGTGGCATTTTCCTTTCAGAAACAGCCAGCTGAAAACTGGTACCAGATCCCGTTTTCGTATCTTGGTGCCGCAGGTCATGCAATGTGAACTGCGTTTGATCAGGGATTCGTTCTTCGGCAGACGGAAAATCACAACATTGAGGAAACTGCCGATACAAATACCATAGAAAAAGACGATTGGGTAGAACATGATGTAAAAACCAATGTCCATAAATTCATTGTGCAGCATGGGATGCCCTCCTTAAAAGTCGATTTATATATATTATAGCATGGAAATCCTATTTTTACAAGTAGAAATATTAAAATGTATGGAGGTTGTTGTATGAGAAACATTCGAATTGGTGATTATCTTGTGGAACAGAAACTGATTTCACAGGAGCAGCTGGAAAAGGTTCTGGCAGCGCAGAAGGAATCACAGGGAACAAAGCGCTTTGGTGATATGGTGGTGGAGATGGGCTTCATCTCTGAAATCCGTCTCGCTCAGGCAATGGCTGCGAAGCTGCGTGTTCCTTATGTGGATCTTGCTAACACTGAAATCGATGAAGACGCTGTGCGCAGAATCCCTGAGTCCCTTGCAAAGAAGTACACAGTTGTTGCAATCGGTATCCAGGGCCGCCGTCTGACGGTTGCGACTGATGACCCGATTAACTTCAATATTCTTGAAGATATCAAGATGCAGACCGGTATGGATACCATTCCGGTACTGGCTACCAAGAGTGCAATCAACAAGGCAATCGGTAAGCTGTACTCCATGGAGAATGTAGACAGCGTACTTGAGAGTGTTACACAGTTCAAGGACATTGATCTGGAGGATGAAGAATCCCGTGACCGTGTAGAGAGCGCCCCGATTGTAAAGCTTGCTACGACCATCATTGAGAACTCCTATCGTGCAGAAGCAACCGATATTCATATCGAGCCCTTCAAGACCTACACCAGAATCCGTATTCGTGTTAACGGTGACCTTGTAGAGCTCATGAATGTATCCAATGTTGTACATAATGCACTGACAACTCGTCTGAAGCTGATCTCCGGCATGAACATCGCCGAGAAGCGTATCCCGCAGGACGGCCGTTTCACACAGGTTGTTGACGGCACCACCCTTGATGTCCGTGTATCCTCACTGCCGACTGTTAACGGTGAAAAGATCGTAATTCGTATTCTGTCCACCGGTCAGATTGCGCTTCGTAAGATCACAGACCTTGGTATGTCCGACTATAACTATCAGCTCTTTGAGTCCATGATCAAGTGCCCGCACGGCGTTATCCTGGTAACAGGACCTACCGGTTCCGGTAAGACCACCACTCTGTATGCGGCGCTCGGTGAGCTGGCAAAGCCCCATGTCAATGTTATCACAGTAGAGGACCCTGTCGAAAAGGCTATCGACGGTATCAATCAGGTTCAGGTTAACTCCAAGGCAGGTATGACCTTCGCAGCTGCTCTGCGTTCCATCCTCCGTCAGGACCCGGATATCGTAATGATCGGTGAGATGCGTGACTCTGAGACTGCGGATATCGGTATCCGTGCCGCTATCACAGGTCACTTGGTTCTCTCCACACTGCATACCAACGATGCAGCTTCCACAATCGTTCGTCTCGTAGATATGGGCGTTGCGCCTTACATGGTTGCAACCTCCCTGATCGGCGTTATTGCACAGCGACTCGTTAAGGTGCTTTGCCCGAAGTGCAAGAAGCAGCGTATGTCCACTGAGGAAGAAAACGGCCTGATGAAGATTGATCTGTCCGTTCCTGTATATGAAGCCTGCGGATGCCCTGAGTGCAACAACACCGGTTACCGCGGCAGAACTGCTATCCATGAGATCATCCACTGTACATCCGGTATTTCCACCATCGTTGCAAGAAACGGCAGCAAGGAGGAAATCGAGGAGCAGGCAAGAAAGAACGGCACAAAGCTTCTGCGTGATAACGTTTCCGAGCTGGTACAGAAGGGCGTTACATCCATGGATGAGCTGGTACGTGTAACTTATGCTGTATAATATTGAACTTGGAGGATTAAGCTATGAGAATTGAAATCAATCGTATTCTGAATGAAGCCAGAGTCATCGGCTGCTCCGACTTGCATTTCACATACGGTATTCCCCCGATTGTTCGTCTGAATGGTGCACTCCGAAAGATGAGCAAGTACGAGGAAATGGACGAAGAAACCATCATGGACATCGCTAATCAGATGACCAATGAAGTGCAGATGAACAGCATTCGTATGCATAGGGACACTGACTTCTCCTTCCAGAGCAGCAGCGGTTACCGTCATCGTGTCAATGTTTATTTCCAGAGAGGCAAGACGGCAATTGCAATCCGTCTGCTCCGTAACGATATCCCGACCCTGGACGACCTGTCCCTGCCGCCCGTTCTGGCAGATTTCGCAATGCGTCCCAGAGGCCTTGTGCTGGTAACCGGTCCTACCGGTTCCGGTAAGTCCACCACACTGGCAGGTATGATTGACTTTATCAATGTAAACCGCAGTGCCCATGTTATTACCATTGAGGATCCGATCGAGTATGTGCACCAGCACAAGCTCTGCATGATCAACCAGAGAGAAGTCGGCGATGATGTACCGGACTTTGCTTCTGCACTTCGTGCTGCACTCCGTGAAGACCCCGATGTTATCCTCGTAGGTGAGATGCGTGACTTCGAGACCATTACCGCAGCGATTACCGCAGCGGAAACCGGTCACCTTGTATTGTCCACCCTGCATACCACCTCTGCAGCAGATACAATCAACCGTATCATCGACGTATATCCTGAACACCAGCAGGGTCAGATTCGTACACAGCTTGCGAATACCCTCGTAGGCGTTGTATCCCAGACACTGCTTCCGAAGCGTGACGGCAGCGGCCGAATTGCTGCAATGGAAATTCTGGCCGTAACTGACGCGTGCTCCGCGATGATTCGTGATGACAAGGTGCACCTGCTTCTTTCTGCAATCCAGTCCGGTAAGCAGCATGGTATGATGTGTCTTGACCAGGAGCTTGCCCGTCTGACAAAGCGCGGTATTGTTGCTGAGTCCGATGCAATCGACAAGTGCCAGAGCAAGCAGGAATTCTACCGTTATCTTAACGGTCAGTAAGCTTCGTTATATCATGAGCCGTCCTTTGACGGAATTGAAGCAATCGTATGAAAAGACACTTCCGGTTTTTAACGGAAGTGTCTTTTTGATTTCTTGTGTCATTGACTTTATGAATGCTTCATGCTATAATGTAAAAAATCGAGAGAAAGGGGAGAAAGTCATGGGAGGATTCTCCGAGCTGATTAAGAATTTCGATAAAACAAGGGACTATGTCCGTGATTTTTTTATCTATGGCTGTAAGGTCCGCAGTGAGTTTGACCGCAAAAGCAGCCGTACCTATGATGACGAAAAACGCCGTGTTGAAAGCTGGCTGAAGGACTATCTGCGCAGTGAGACCACCTCGCGCGGCAAGCAGGTCAGCATTTCAGTGGATAGTGCCAAGGTGCCGGAAAATCCGCTGTTCCAGGCGTTTTCTGCCAAGAGCTTTACGGATAATGATATCCGGCTGCACTTTCTTCTCATGGATCTTCTCGCAGACGGAAGCGCCCACGCTGCTTCCGCATTGACACAGAAGCTTCTGGAGGAATATGATGCTGTGTTCGATGAACAGACCGTCCGCGGAAAGCTTCGGGAATATACAAAAGAAGGCATATTTACCGCAGAAAAGCAAGGGCGGCAGCTGCTCTACCGTCTGACGCCCGGTTCGCCGTCGCAGCTCTTTGCAGCATATGATGGCTTGGAGGAAGCGGTGCAGTTCTTTTCCGGTGTCCCGGAATTCGGCTTTATCGGATACTCCCTGCTCCAAGCTGCCGGCAAGACCAATACGCATTTTCTGATGAAGCACCAGTATATTGTTCATATTCTTGAGGACGATATGCTGCTGCAGCTGCTCGATGCGATTGCGCAGAAGCACCAGCTGCAGATTGCCTATCGGGGGAGGCACGGAACGGAGCGGGAGGTGCACTGTGTTCCCATGCGGATACACTGTTCTGTGCAGACGGGAAGGCGCTATCTTCTGCATTACGATCATGCCTTGCGATGCTTTGGTGCCCTGCGTCTTGATCATATCCGCCGCGTGCGTGATGCAGGGGCGTGCGAATCCTATGACCGTCTCAAGGCGGCATTTCTCCGGAATGCTGACAAATGCTTTGGTGTTTCCTTCGGTGAGCGGAAGAAGGGAATGCCCTCTGTGCCAGTTCGGATTGTACTGCGGATGGATCCCGAAAATGAACCATTCATCCTTGAACGCCTTCAGCGCGAAAAACGCAGCGGCAGTATTGAACAGATCGACCGGGAGCATCTGGCACTCACAATTTCTGTTTTCGACCCTAATGAAATGATGAACTGGCTGAAAACCTATATCGGCAGGATTGTCTCCATCGAGGGCGCGCCGGAGCAACTCTGGAAATTCCGTGAGGATGCGGCGCGGATGCAGCATATGTACCGGGAATGTGAAGGGGGAGAGGAATAATGCAGCTTTTTTCAGAAATTTATGGCGCCTACTTTCGCACTGTTTCGAAGCTCCTTGCCCTGCCGGAATGTACGGAGCAGGAGCTTGGGCAGATCATCCGGAATTTCGCATTCCGGGAATCCATTCTCTTTCTTCCCCAGAAGCTTCGCCCTGAAACGACCGAAAGCTGGGGACTCCTGCGAAGAACAGCAAACGGCAGCCTTGCCCCTGTGACCAAGCATTCTCCGCCCGGATTCGTAACAGTTCTGCAGAAGCGCTGGCTTCGTGCCAAGCTCATGGATCCGCGGATGCGGCTCTTTCTCAGTGACGCGGCACTGGAAGCTCTCGAAAATGAGCTGCAGGATATTACTCCTCTCTTCCTGCCGGGGATGCTCCATTATTTTGACCAGTTTTCCGATGGCGATCCATATGGCAGTGCGCAGTACCGGCAGAATTTTCAGCGGATTCTGCAGGCAATGCGGGAAAATGAGGTGCTGCGCATTACATTTGTCAGCGGCAAAAACAAGCAGATCTGTGCGCGGTTTCTTCCTCTGAAGCTGGAATATTCGCAGAAAAATGATAAATTCCGTCTGTTCTGCAGTCATCGTAATCGGCACGGCAGTACCAGCGCAGGACTGATCAATGTCGGCAGAATTGTCCGGGTGGAAGGAACCGGAAAGTTCGGCGATCCACAGAAGCACCTGCAGGACTGCCTGGAAGAGCGGCGCTGCCGGACTCCTGTTCAGCTTCTTGTAACCAATGAGCGCAACGGCATCGAACGCTTTATGACGGAGTTTGCGCCCTATGAAAAACAGACCCGATACGATCCGGAAACCGGACAGTGCTCCGTGACGCTCTGGTATGACCAGCAGGACGAAACAGAAGTCCTGATTCGCTTGCTTGGATTCGGTCCCGTTCTGGAAATTCTGGGTCCGCCTGCGTTCCGCCGTCAGGCGGCAGAGCGCGTGCGACGGCAGTATGCGCTGCTCCGAAAAATGAATTCGATCAATTTATCTTGATAGATTGACAATTCTGTCACAATGTGGTATAATAAAAACAGATTAGATATTAAAAAGGAGCGGATTATGGAACAGTTTAATGGAATTGTGACAAAAATAGATCAGATTGTGTGGGGAGTCCCCCTAATCATTTTAATCATTTCCTGCGGCGTCCTGCTAACAGTCCGTCTACGCGGCATTCAGTTCCAGAAACTTGGCAAAGCATTAAAATACACTTTTATGAATGAGAAAAACGGACATGGCGAGGTGACAAGCTTTGCGGCACTGTGCACAGCATTGTCCGCAACCATCGGAACGGGAAATATTGTAGGCGTTGCCACAGCGATTGCAGCCGGCGGTCCCGGTGCTCTTTTCTGGATGGAGATTGCTGCACTGTTCGGTATGGCAACCAAATATGCGGAGGGACTGCTTGCTATCAAGTATCGAATCACTGATAAAAACGGTCAGATTCTCGGCGGTCCGTTCTATTATATTGAAAACGGCATGGGCGCGAGATGGAAGTGGCTTGCCAAGCTCTTTGCGCTATTCGGCGTGCTCGCGGGTCTGCTGGGTATTGGTACCATCACCCAGATCAACGGCATCGCTTCTGCTGCAAACAATTTCTTTGACCCTGAGAAGGCAAATACGCTGACCCTGTTCGGAATGGAATACACCTGGACACAGGTGATTACCGGACTTATTATCACACTGTTTGTTGCACTGATTGTCATTGGCGGTATTAAGCGCATTGCGACTGTTTCTGAGATTGTCGTGCCGCTCATGATCGTGATTTATGTTGTATGCTGCCTGATTATTCTGTTTACCCATCTGACAGAAATCCCCGCAGCGGTTGTGAATGTTTTTAAGAGTGCTTTTGGTCTGCGTCCGATTGCCGGCGGTGCTGCAGGTATGGCAGTGATCATGCTCTCCATGCGAAATGGTATTGCGCGAGGCATCTTCTCCAATGAAGCAGGACTTGGTTCCGCTCCCATTGCGGCAGCTGCTGCAAAAACGGAGGAACCGGCAAGACAGGGACTCGTTACCATGACCGGTACCTTTATTGACACCATTATTGTCTGCACAATGACTGGACTTGCCATTGTCATTTCCGGCTGTACAGAAACCAATCCCGAGCTGCAGGGTGTGGAGATCACCAATGCGGCATTCCAGTACGGACTGCCGTTCCCGCACGCGGTTTCTTCCTTCCTGCTGATGATCTGTCTTGTGTTCTTTGCGTTCACGACCATTCTTGGCTGGAATTACTATTCCGAGCGCTGCCTGTCCTATCTGACCGGCTCCAATAAGATGGCAACTATCGTGTTCCGCTGGCTGTATATCGCAGCGGTGTTCATTGGTCCGTATCTGACGGTGGAAGCTGTATGGGGTATCGCGGATATCTTCAACGGTCTGATGGCATTGCCGAATATCATCGCCCTGATCGCCCTCTCCGGTGTGGTGAGTGCGGAGACGAAGCGGTATCTGCAGAAGCTGAAGACGGAAAAGAAAGCTTGATATATCTTATGATTCCGGCACTTTATGTGCCGGAATCATATTTTCTGAAAAAATTCGAAAAAAGACTTGACAAATTCTCCGGAATATGGTATACTATATTAGTCGTCAGCACGACGGCAGAAATAGGGGCGTAGTTCAACGGCAGAATAGGAGTCTCCAAAACTTTTGACGAGGGTTCGATTCCTTCCGCCCCTGCCAGCGCAAAGAACTTCCGAGTGATCGGAAGTTCTTTTTTGTGTGCTGTGTTTTTCTTCGTTTACTTTGTAATGGCAATCTCCTGACAGTTATCACGCAGCGCCCTGCTCTGCTGCAACAATCAGAATCAGAGAAGCATCCGTTGCGTCCGCCTTGCCGTCACTGTTGTAGTCGGCAATGTACAATGCAAAAAAATTCAGCACAGCTACTTGACAAAACCAAGTAGCTGTGCTATACTATAGTTAAGCTACTTTGGAATGCCAAGTAGCAAGAAAGAAACGGAGGTGCACTATGGATCAGGCACAGCTGCTCAAGGGGATCCTTGAGGGGTGCGTTCTGGCGATCATCGCCAGGGGAGAAACCTACGGCTACGAGATTCTCGGCAATCTCGAACAGGCAGGCTTTGAAGAAATCGGGGAGGGGACGCTCTACCCGGTGCTGACAAGGCTCGACAAGAACGGCTGCATTGCCTGCCGCCGTGCAAAATCACCGCTCGGTCCGGTGAGAAAATACTATTCCGTGACAGAAACAGGTCTTAAGCGCCTTAGCGAATTCAAGGAGCGCTACCGCATGATGACGGCACAGGCGGACCGCGTGCTATTTAATGGGGAGGAAGAACAATGAGCCTGAATTATCAGACAATGGAATCACAGCTGAGCGGCAGCTACCGCGAGGTGTTTGCAAAAACGGCACTCTACGCCTGCACGAAGAATATTGCGACGGAGGAGTCCGATGAGAGAATGGCAGATCTCTACGAGCTGCTCCTGACAGCGCAGGAGGAGAAGAAACCCGTGGAAAAGCTCGTTGGCAAGGACATCGAGAAATTCTGCAAGGACTATTTTGAAGACTACACCTGGAAGGAACGCCTGAAGCTCATTCCAAAGGATCTGTTCCGTATGTCCGTGATTCTCTTGGTGCTGGAGCTGTTTGAGCTGTGGGCTGCGAAAGGAACTGCCGACTCGGTGTTCAGCATTCAGACGGATCCGTCCGGCTATTTGTTTGGTCTTGGCATCGGTGTGTTCTTTACGATGCTCTGCAATACCGTGTTCTCGCCGCTGGTGCTCAAATCCAAGAAAATCAAGCCGGGTGTGTGGTATTTCCTGATGCTGCTTGCGCTGGTACTGCTGTTCATCGGCGGCATGACGCTTGCGTCCAGCGTGGAAATGAGCGTCCCTGTGATGGCGCTGATTCTGATCAGCGGCGGCTATGCGGCACTGTACCTGATCGTCAGATCCATCTGGCGTTACCGGAATTTCGGTACGATCCGGAATACCAGAAAGCAGCTGGCGCAGGACAGCTATTACAAGAATCTGCAGGATAAGGATCTGGAGAATGCCTATCTGGAAGGTTTGCAGATGCGCTGGAAGCGGTACGAGAGAAAGAAGAAAATGACTGCCGAGGAGTTCCTGCCCTTTATGCTGAAGGAAGAGAAGCTCATGGAGAAAACGGAGTGGATCTATACTGCAATTGCCGTAGTCATCGGGCTTTGCTCCATCATCGGCGTGGCAATGGATGGCAGCGGTGTTCTGGATGTGCTGACCTTTACACTGTTCATCAGCGTAGTGGAATTCGTCATCTGGCGTGCGATCATCCGTTCGGATCGGAAGGGCGCAGCTCTGCGCCGCAGGATCTTCAAGGAATGCGAAGACTCTGGCAAAACCCTGCCCGATTATATTGACAGCCGCATTACTGAATACAAGGCTGCAAAGAATGTGTGAAGTTTTTATTAAAGATTGCCAAAAAGTATTGACAATCATTTCTGGATATGGTACAATTATATCAATACAAGAAGTGAAAATAAGTATGACCTTTCTTTCTTTTGTGATGAACAGTTTGATCCCGTTCGGCAAAAACCGAACGGGCATTCTGTTGTTTTGAGGAAATGAGGGGATGCGAAAAGGAGCGTTATCAATATGTATGAAACAATTGAATCCGTCATTGCCTGGATCAGTGACGCGATGTACAGCAAGCTGCTGATTCTTCTGTTGCTGCTGGGCGGTCTGTATTTTACCTGCAGAACTGGCTTTGCGCAGTTTCGTCTGCTGAAGGAGCAGCTCCATGCCGTGATGGAAAAACCCAGCGATGAGAAGAAAGTTTCTTCCTTTCAGGCACTGATGGTGTCCACGGCTTCCCGTGTGGGAACGGGTAATATTGTGGGTGTGTCCACAGCTCTGTGTCTGGGCGGATTCGGTTCCGTATTCTGGATGTGGCTGATTGCCATTATCGGCAGTGCTTCTGCATTTGTAGAAAGCACGCTTGCACAGATCTACAAAAGACGCGGTTCTGACGGCAGCTACGGCGGTCCTGCGTATTATATTGAGACAGCACTGAAATGCCGTCCGCTTGCTGGTGTATTCGGTATTTTCCTGATTCTGACCTACGGTATCGGCTTTAATATGCTTGCCTCCTACAATCTCCAATCCACATTTGCGTCCTACAGCTTCTATGATGAGAAGCTCAGTCCCTGGATTATCGGTCTGATTCTTGCTGTGGTTGTCGGCTACTGCCTGATCGGCGGCGGATCCCGTATCATCAAAACGACCACATTCCTCGTACCGATTATGGGTATTGCCTATGTGCTGGTAGCCCTCATTGTCATTGCAATGAATCTGACATCCCTTCCCTCCGTTTTTGCAACAATTTTCAGTGAGGCATTCGATTTTAAGGCGATTTTCGGCGGATTCAGCGGCTCCTGTGTGATGTACGGCATCAAGCGCGGTCTGTTCAGTAATGAAGCCGGTGTTGGTTCTGCGCCCAATGCGTCCGCATCCGCGGATGTCAGCCATCCTGTCAAGCAGGGTCTGGTGCAGGTGCTGTCCGTATTCATTGATACCCTTCTGATCTGCAGTGCTACCGCATTCATGTGTATGTGTTCCGGCGTGGAACCCACCAAGGAACTGTCCGGTGCACCGTATATTCAGGCATCCCTGAGTGCCGTATTCGGTGATTTTGGTCCCCTGTTCATCACCGTTGCCATGATTCTGTTCGCGTTTACGACGCTGCTTGGCAATCTCTACTATGTCGATCAGTGTCTGAACAATCTGCTTGGCCATGAGCCGAGTGAACGCTTCATGCTGATCTATCGGGTGGTTGCTTCCCTGATTATTCTTGTCGGAGCAGGACTCAGTGCCGATCTGCTCTGGAATATCGCTGACATTACAATGGGCGGCATGGCACTGATCAATCTGCCCGTGATCTGTTATCTGAGCAAATATGTCTTCCGCGCGCTGAAGGACTATGAAAAGCAGCGCAAGGAAGGTAAGGTGCCTGTATTCCATGCAGCGGATATTGATCTTCCGCATGAGGTGGATTACTGGCAGTAAGTTGGAATTGCAAAGCGGTGCTGCAAAATCTGCAGCGCCGCTTTTTGTCATATCTGCCAAAAGAAGCACATCGTTTTTAGGAAGTTGGCTGAAATTTCTCCCATCCTGTCAGAAAATAACATCCTGAGGTGTATTCTATACAGAATACTTACAGCTGGAAAAAAGTGTGTAGATTTGGCAACAAAGCAGTAAGGGAACGATGAAGATTTGGAGAGAATCCGGAAAAAGGCGTTGACAGACCATGTGCTGTATGCTATAATAACGCAAAGAAAGGAGCTTGCTATGAAACGAGTGATCAAATGGGCTGCTGCTGCCGTGATTGTTGCCGCTGCTCTCATTTTCTGGTACCAGCTGCCAGTGAAGATAACGGATGCAAACGGCAGTGATGTGAAATCAATTGAAATTTTCAATGGTCAAAACGGTGAAAGCGCCGTGATAGAGGATCCCGAGACCATTGCGCTGATTATGGATGATCTGCGGGATGTGAAGGTGCAGCGTGTCAGAATTTCCGCAGGCCGCAAGGGCTACTCTCTGCGGATCACCATTCATTATAAAGGACTAACGCTCTTTCCGTGGAAGGAATTCATCGTTAATACCTCCACCGCCCTCCGGAACGATCCGTTTTTCTACGAGGTGGTGCAGGGGGATATTAATTATGAATTCCTGCATAGCTTTGTCTATGAGCCGGAGGAGGATCCCTCTGCCCAGCCGGAGTACCCCGCCGAATGACCGAAGCAGAATTTTACATACGACAGTGCCGCCTGTGCGGCGTGAGTGCAGCGAAGAAGAAGCCCTTCCCATTGCGGGAAGGGCTTCTTCAGTGATGGTGCATTGACATTTTTTGAGACTTGTGTTATGATAAGTAAAAACAGTACGGAGGTGCCGATATGGCAAATTATGATCTGCAGCTTTTAGAACTGAAGAAAAAGGCGGATCGTGCTGAAAAGCTGCGTGAGCTTCTGGAGCTGATGAAGCGGCAGCGAAGCTCGCTGACCTATGCGGTATCGCGCGCACAGAAGAAACAGCAGGAGGAGCAGGCGGATGTTGACCGCATGAAAAGCGGCATCACCGGTTTTTTCAGCCGTCTCAGCGGTGATTATGAAGAGCGCATGGATCGGGAGGTTTTCGAGTGCCTGGAAGCATCCATGGAACTGACACAGGCACAGAAGGAGCTGGAAGACCTGAAAGCGAAGCAGGCTGCTTACCAGCAGGAGCTGGAGGAGCTTTCGCCGTATGAAGAAGCCTACCACACCAGAATCCGTACGCTGTACGAGGCGCTGAAAAGCTCCGGTACGCCGGAGGGAACGCAGCTGCTGGTGCAGGAAGAACGGCTGGATACCGTTGTATCCCAGCTTGCACGCCTGCGCAAGGCATTGCAGGATTGCAAGGATCTTGAGGAGAAGGCAGGCAATACCATGCGCAGTCTGGTTCAAATGCAGACGCAGTATGAGCAGCAGCGCACCATGGCGAGCTTCAATGATTACCGTCACAGACGGCGCAGCATGGATCAGCTGCGTGAAGAGCTGATCGCAGATCAGCAGAATGCATCACTTGGCATTCAGGTGCCGATGAACCGACTGTATCAGGAGTTGTCCGAATTGCAGGTGGAGGAAGCGGAGATACTCGAAATGGCCGTCGGCGAAGGCAATGTGACGGAAGCGAGGGTGAGACTGTCCCATGCCGAAAAGGCAATATTGAACAGGATGGATGCACTGGAAAAAGAAGAGCAGGCCCT
>JAZQAA010000358.1:0-3398 GCA_045544975.1 Oscillospiraceae bacterium
ACGACATGGCTACGATCCGACTTCATTGAATTTTGCCGATGAACAGGCTTTCTATGATTATGTCAATGAAGTAAAAAGACGAACCATCCGACTCAATGAAGTCGATGTAAAATATGGTGATGAGCTTCTGACGCTCTCCACCTGCAACAGTACCTTCTCAAACGGCAGACTCGTTTTGTTTGCACGAAAGGTAAGAGAAGGGGAGGACCTATATGCTGGCACAGAATCCAGCACTGCAAATCCCAATGTCAAGTGGTGCAACAGCTATTACCAATGGCACAGCAACACCTATGACCCGGACGCAGAGTTTGTTCCATATGGTTAATTTGCAAAAGGGAAGAACACAAACATGGCGTTGAACAAAAAGATGATCGCGACGGGCGTTACCTGTCTTGCTGCCGCCGTAGGATTCAGCGTGCTCTACTATTTCAACCATAGTCAGGGTACGCCCATCGGTAATAATGCAATTATCCAGCAGCTTGAAATTGCGGAAACAACAGAGCCCGTCGAAGAGGAGACGAATCCCATCGAATATGGACCGGAGAATGGGTTAACCGGTCAGGCGAAAACTCTGCTGCAGCTGAATGCGGATACGGTTGGATGGATCTGGATTCCCAATACCAAGGTGGATTATCCCATTGTACAGAGCGAAGACAATGCTTTTTATATGGATAAGGCATTTGATCGTGAGCCAAGCCGTGCAGGATCCATTTTTATGGATTATCGCAATGTTTTCGGTTTCGATGAGACAAAGCAGTCTGACAATATCGTTATCTATGGTCACAACATGGCGAATAACACGATGTTTGGTTCATTGAGACGCTATCGTCAAGATTATAGCTATTATGAAACCAGTCAGTTCATTGAACTGAGTTCCAATTACGACCAGTACTCCTATGTGATTTTTGCGCTCGTGATTACCGATGGCAGCGGAAATGCAACCTGGCGTTATTGGGATATGCAGGATTTTGCAAATGATGCGGAATTCAATGATTATGTAGAAACTGCACGCAGAAAGAGTCTGGTCGATATTGATGTGGATGTAAAGCCTGGCGACCAGCTTCTGACACTGCAAACCTGTTATTCCGATTCCGATGGAACCCGATTCCTTGTGATCGCACGAAAAATGCGTGATGGGGAAACTGCAGAGGACTTCCTGCCGGAAGAGGAAACAACCGAAGAAACGACGGAGGAAACAACAGAAGATCTTTCAGAAGAAACATCCGATGAAATTTCCACCGATCAGACAGAAGAATGACATTTTAGATCAAAAGGCAAAATCCTCGCCAGAGGAAATAAAACCGAGCAATCGGCAAGATGGAGATTTTTATGAGGAAGATTCGAATACCAAAGCGAAATGTTGCAGTCGGTCTTGCAGCGCTGATGATCGTTTCCTGTGGAAGCTATTCTTCTATTATTGCTGAAACAATAACAGAAGCTGACACTGAGAAGCTGACAGCAGTCACTGCGCCAGCAGAGACACAAACAGAGGAATCCGAAACAGAATCAGAGAACCTTAGCAGTGTGACAGTTATACATACTGCGGACATGATGAATGCGGACTATCAGGCAACCGATTGGTGGAAGGCAGATCTCAATGAGTATGCTGACAGTTTTTCGCTTGTCAAATACGAAACTGTAGACAATCCGAATGATGTAGATCCCGACGCAGAAGCAACACTGATTGCACAGGGAAGTGCATCCAGTGCCATTGTTTCCAATACACCTACAAAGTCCGCTGTCAGCAGCGTGACAGAAGGCACCTTTGCCTTTACAACCTATGGCTACGGTCATGGTGTTGGCATGAGCCAGAATGGTGCAAATTTCTATGCAAAATATGCCGGATGGGATTATCAGGATATTCTGTTCCATTATTATCCCGGCACCACACTGATGGATACCGGCACAGCAGAAACGGAAACCGTAACTGTACAGGGCGTTTCCGGCAATGTTCTGCAGCAGGTAGCAGAAATCGTTTACCGCGAAGTCGGTGGTTCGATGGATGTAGAAGCCATTAAGGCACAGGCAGTTGCGGTCTATACATACATCAAGTACCATCACAATGATTCCCATGATCTTAAGGGAAAAGCCAATCCGCCGCAGAATGTGATTGATGCCTGCGCATCCGTTCTGGGCGAGGCACTGTACTATAACGGCAATTTTGCGCTGACGATGTTTTACGCATCAAGCGGCGGAATTACCGCAAACTGCAGCGATGTATTTACATCCGATATTCCATATCTCAGAAGCGTGGAAAGCGCGTATGATGAAGCATATGATCCTTATTATGGAGAAGTGACCTATTTCACAGTCGAGGAGCTTCGCCAGAAGCTGCAGCGTGCTTATGGTATTACGCTTTCTTCTGATCCGACAAACTGGATTACCATCGTTGAAGGAAACGGCGGTTATGTGAATAAGGTCATCATTGACGGAAGAATCACAGTAAGAGGCAATTCCTTCCGCTCCACAATGGGTTTCAGATCACCGAAATTCACTTATATTTGTTCCATCGAGGAAGAAACGGAAGAAACAACGGAAGCACCTACTGAGGTTCAGGAGCCTGACGAGCAGTCGACAACGGCTGTAACCGAGAGTATCTCCGAAGAAACAACCACTTCTGTAGAGGTTGTTGATCCTACAGAAGCTTCTACCGAAATCGAAACTGAAACTACAGAATCCGAATAATGATGAAAGCGTACAATTCTGAAGAGTTGTACGCTTTATTTATAGCAATCAATTCTCAATCATAAGGGGAAAGTGAAATATAAAGTTGCGCGAAATACTAATTTTGTGCAAGAATAGAGGTGTACAAAAGAGGGAATAATAAAGCCCCGATAAACGAATTATCGGGGCTTTGGCGGAGAGTCAGGGATTCGAACCCTGGGTTCTTTATTAGAGAACACGAAATTTCGAGTTTCGCACCTTCGACCACTCGGACAACTCTCCAAAACCAACTTCATTATTATAGCATATATTTTCTAAAAAATCAATACCTTTTCCAAAAAATTATTGTTTCACAGAACCCGCGATCAGGAGTGCGACAATGGCAAAGAGAGCGATGCGCACGGGCCAGATCGTGGCGTTAAACTGGGCCGCATAGAGCATGATGAAGATGACCAGACCGCAGATGCGCTTGGGACCGTTCATAGCACCCATGAAGAAGCCTTCGGTGAACGTGCCAAGGAAGTAGATGGCGATGATGGTGATAAGAGCGATGAGGCACTGTTCCAGCATACTGCCATTAACAAGCTGAGAGTAGACAAACAGTACTGGGACGTAGTAGAAGGTGAAGCCCATTTTCAATGCGGTGAAACCTGTCTTCATTGGCGCCGATCCAGCGATGCCGGCGGCCGCAAATGCGGTCATACAAACAGGAGGAGTGATGGTGGCCAGCTGGG
>JAZQAA010000359.1:0-12795 GCA_045544975.1 Oscillospiraceae bacterium
GGCGGTTTTCTGTTCGTTACCCCAACATCACTTATATCCCTTCGAGCTGCACGCGGCTGCCCGCAGAGGATTTGGTGACCACAATCTTCCGGTCAATGCGCTGGCGCAATGCACCCACATGGGAGATGATACCGATCTGGCGTTTGCCGTCGGACAGCTTGTCCAGCAGTGCAAGTGCCTGCTGCAGTGCATGATCATCAAGCGTTCCGAAGCCCTCGTCAATGAACATGGCATCGAGCTGAATGCCGCCGCTTCCCTCCTGCACCACATCGGAAAGACCCAGTGCAAGGGACAGGGACGCCATAAAGGATTCACCGCCGGAAAGCGTGCTCACATCACGCCAGAGACCCGTACTCCGGTCAAGCACCTCCAGATCCAGTCCGGACTGCTGACTGAGATTCTTCGCTTCCTCACGGCAGCGCAGCACGAACTGCCCGCCTGTGAGAACAGCAAGCCGCTCATTGGCACGAATGACCACACGCCGGAAGTAATACTGCTGTACATACGCCTCCAGACGAAGCTTGGCTCTGCCGCCGCCCTGCTGCCCACTGACGGTCTTGTACAGCTCCGAAATCATCCCCCATTCCTCACGCATTGCCTCCTGCTCACGAAGCGCAGCACTGAGCTGCTGTTCGGTTTCCCTGCCGCGGCTGAGCGCGGTACGCAGGGTCTGCATAGAAGCGTCGGTCGCCGAAAGCGCTGCATTCTGCTCCTCAAGAAGGTTCTGCAATGCTGTCAGATCCGTTTCCGTCACACCGGCAGTCGCCTGCTCAAGGCTCTTGATGCCCGCCTGCACCGCTGCACAATCGGAACGGTACTGCTGCAGCTCGTTCTCCAGCTTGCGAAGCGTCGCAGGCTCGCACATTGCTGCAAGATAATCCCCATGGCTCGCAAAATCACTTGCTGCAAGTGCAGCTTCAAATTCACCGGAATAGAGTGCAATTTCCTTTGCAAGGCGTTCCAGCTCCGCCTGCAGGCTCTCCATTCTGCCGGAAATTCTTGCAAGGGCTGCCTGCTCCTTCTGCTGTGCCTGCTGGGCACTGCGAAGCTCCATCTCCTGCTCACGCAGGTGCTTCTGGAGTGCCGCAAGCTCCGCGCCCGCTGCCGCTGCATCCATCTCACGGATGAGGGGATTCTGCCGGATCTGCTCCGCTGCGGACTGAAAGCCCGAACAAAGCTGCGCACTCTCCTGCGCGCGCTGCTGCGCAAGCTCCTGCTCATGCCGTGCCGTCTGAACAGCCTGCTCCGTCGGCAGTGATGCACTGGACTTTGCAGGTGCCGGATGCTCCATGGAGCCGCAGACCGGACAGGGCGCCCCTTCCGTCAGCTGCGCTGCAAGGATGCCTGCCTGTCCGCGCAGGAAGAGGTCAAACATCTGCTGATACTGGGCGGAGGCTGCCTGACTCTGGGAAAGCAGCTGCGCAAGCCGCTGCTGCTCCGCCGCATAGCTCTTCTCCTTCCGCGCAAGCTCCTCATACAAAGGAATCACCTGCTGCAGGGCATTCACACGGGAACGGATTTCCTCCATTCCTGCCGCCTGTTCCTGCGCTCTGGCAAGCCTTTCTTCCGCAAGGGAAAGCTGCTGCTCCTGCACAGCAAGCTGTGTGGCGAGCATTTTCTGCTCCTCCTGTTTTCTGTGCTCGGCGGCAGTGCTGTCCGTTACACGCTGTTCCTGCAAAGCGAGTTCTGAAGCGGCTCTGGCTCGCTCAATCCGCTGGAAAACCTCGCGCATAACGGGCTTGCGGAGCAGAAGTGCCTCTCGTTTGCGTGTATATTCGGAAAGCTCCGCGAGCTTGCGGTTGTTCTCCTGTCCCTGTGCGATCATGCGGATGGTCTGTTCCTTCTGCTGGGAAAGCCGCGTATGCTCGTCCGCACGGCTTTGGAGCAGCGCTTCCTGCGCTGTATTCTGCGCCTGCAGTGCAAGCAGGTATTCCGCCGGAACCATCGGCGGCGCATCCTCCGGAAGCATCAAGCAATTGCGTGCAAGCTCCGCTTCAATGCGGTCGGTAATCCGCTGTGCCTTCTGATCGCATTCACTGCTGAGCACCTTGAGCTTTTCCTGGAACCGCTCATACAATCCGGTGTTAAATAATCTCTGGAAGATCTTCTTCCGGTCATCGCTTTTGGCACTGATAATTTTCCGGAAATCCCCCTGTGCAATCATGACCGTCTGCGCGAACTGTCCGCGGTTCATACCGAGCAGCAGCTCGATCTGTTTTGTCACTTCGTCATTGCGCTGGGAGAGAATTTCGCCGCGGTCATCCATGAGATACGCCTTTGCCTGCGTCTGTACCATGCCGGCACCGCGCTTGGCAGCGCGCTCATAGGCAGGCTCGCGCATCACCTCATAGCGTCTGCCATGCTGTTCGAACTGGAGCTTCACATAGGTTTCCGCCGAAGCAGGCGCATAATCACTGCGGAAATTCTTTGCGCTCCTGCATTCCTTTCCGCCGCTTGCTTCACCGAAGAGCGCGAAGGAAACCGCATCAAAAATCGTGGTCTTGCCGGAACCCGTATCCCCTGTGATCAGATAGATGCCATCCGTTCCAAGGGCTTCAAAATCAATCTCGGTCTCCTCTGCAAAGGGACCGAAGGCACTGACTGTCAGCTTCAGTGGCTTCATGCGCGTTCCTCCTCCAGTTCTGTGAAAATCCGTTCCGCAAGGCGAAGCTGCGCCTCCGAAGGCGCAGTGCCATTATTCTGGAACGCAAAGAAATCCGCAAAGAGCGTAAGGGGTGACTGCTGTTCCATTCTCTCCTGCGCCTGCACATCGATCTCATACTTGGTCTTGGAATTTTCCACGCTGAATTTCAGCATCCGCGGAAAGCGGCTGCGAAGCATTACCCGTGCATCGGGCGGAACATTCTCGTCACACAGCACAACCCCCACATAGTCCTCGGAATAGGGGTGTTCCATCAATTCCGCAAAGGTTCCCTTCACAGTACGCACATCATGGGGCAGTGCAATCGGAACGAGGGTATGGGTGATTTCTCCGGAATCACTGATCTCTACCACGGTAAAGCTCTTGTGCTGCTTCTCCTCGGAGAGGGAGTATTTCAGCGGAGAGCCGGCATAACGGACGGTCTGCCTTCCACAGGACTGCGCACCATGGAGATGACCGAGTGCCACATAATCAAAGGCATCGAAAACCTGCGCGCTGATCTGATCAAGTCCCCCCACTGCAAATTCCTCCGAATCGCAGGTCACGCCGCCCGTAATGAACTGGTGGCACAAAAGCACATTGCACTGCGTTTCGTCGATTGGTGAATGGGCAAGCACCGTGCGGACAGCATCCTCATAGGTCGCGATCGTTTCCTCCGGATAGAATTTGCGTACATCCATCGGCCGAAGAAACGGAAGCAGATAGATCTGCACCGGTGCCTCCGGATCCGTTGCACGCTGTAGTGTTCCGCGGAATGCACCGGAGGCATGGATACCGCTTTCATCAAGCAGCTCCGAAAAGTAGGAGATTTTCCCCGCGCCGTCATGGTTGCCGCTGATCATGTAAACCTCTGCACCCTGGTCATGCAGCTGTGTCAGAAAGGCATCGAACAATGCCATTGCTGCTTCGGAGGGATTCGGCTTATCATAGACATCTCCGGCAATCAATACAGCTTCACAGCCGTATTCCGCACAAACCTTCTCCGCCTGATCGAGGATAGATTTCTGATCCTCCAGAAGCGGGTATTCATGCAGGCGTTTGCCCAGATGCAGGTCTGCCAGATGTAAAAGCTTCATAGGTCACCTCATTCATCGTGTCTACTGCTCAGCCAATTGGATTACCAATCCTTACGGAACAATGTCTCCGTAAAAATCTTGAAAATCAGCCGGAATGCAAGCCAGCCTTCCACACCGAGCAGAGCGTATCTTATCAGTTCCATCCATTCCATATTGTACCCATCCTTTCTCTGTTGCCGGAATTACCGGCGGTCTCCTATCTCTGATGACAGGTATAGGATACCATATAAGATGTTCAGAATTGATACAACTGGAATTTTTTCAAAAAAAATTATTCGTACATTGCACACACATCATGAAGCAGCGCACAGAAACGCTGCCGCACATCGGAGGGCTCAAGAATTTCCACCTTTTCGCCGTACTTGAGCACCCAGCGGAAGAAGCCGTGTCCGATGCCGATCTTCACGGTCACAATAACGCAATCACTTCCCGGTGCATCCTCGGAAACGCTTGCATAATCGCCGAACTGCTCAAGCATATCATCAAGCAGTACACGATGAACACGCAGGCGGACATGGGTGAAATACTCCGGCTCAAACATATCGAGCACCACACCGTCCGGCTTCGGGATTTCGTGCTTTCCCCTGTGCACCTCACCTCCGCGGATATTCTTCATGCGGTCAATACGGTAGGTACGCAGGTCTCCGGTTTCCGCATTCACACAGCGCAGATAGAAGCGTTCGTTGAAATACACTACCTTGACGGGCACCATCCGCCGTTTCTTCTGGTAATAGTGCATCTGCTTGTGGATATCGAATTTTCCGTAATCAAACTGAATGAGCCGGCGTTCTGAAATAATAGCGTGCACCTTTTCAAGGTTGTCCAGAAGATCGTAGGGGGGATTTCCCTGTCCGGCAAGCGTGACACGGCTAATGAGCTGGCGCACCTGCGACGCAGAGCAGAGTCCTTCGAATTTCTTGATCAGACGGTGCTTTCTCTGCGGCGAAAGGAATTTATTAATGCTGACGCTGTCCACAAGAAAGCGGATTTCATTGAAGGTAAAGCCGCGCTTTTCCATATAATACTGGTAGGTATTATGCGCTCCGGGTACGCATTCAATGGCATTGCCGCTCAGCTGAAGCCGCTCAATATCGCGGCGGATGGTCAGCTTTGAAACGCTTGTCATGTTGGTTTCCTTCGCAAGATATTCCTGCAGCTGCCCGATTGTCACCATGTGCTCGCGATCCGTGCAGCGAGTGAAATAATCGAGCAGGTAAATAATGCGTTCGTGTTCCATATGATCACTGCATCATCATGCTGCGCAGCTCATCGAAAAGCTCGAGATCCTCATGCTTGACGCGCATATTGGTGACCATCTTCTTTCCATCGGGAGAAGTGACGCTGATCTCAATGAGGCTTTCCTCGCGGACATGCTGTCCTGCAAAAGCAAAGAACTGAAGGAATTTCGGATGGCGATCGCGGAACTGCTCAAAGAGCGGCTTAAGCCGCATAATGGACATGGGATTGAAATTCATAAGTAAGGACTCCTTTTTTCTTTTATCATTCCCTTCTATTATACAACATTTTTGTCCGTTTGGGAAGGTTTTTTTCTTGCTTTTCCGAATTTTCTGTGATCTCATCTATATTTAACCAAATCTTTACAAAAAGAGCGTTGCAATCATCGCCGGAAAAGGGTATAATAAAAAAGATGGGGGCTGTCCCTCACAAATCTCTGAAACGGAGTGACGATAATGAGAAAAACAAAAATTGTCTGCACCATTGGTCCTGCAACGGATGATGAGGCAGTACTGCGCGAAATGATGAAATCCGGCATGAATGTTGCCAGATTCAACTTCTCCCATGGAGACTATGCAACACACGAAAAGCGTTTCCGCCAGATTGTAGAGCTTCGCGAGGAGCTGGAGCTTCCGATTGCGACAATGCTTGATACCAAGGGACCGGAGGTTCGTCTGCGCCGTTTTGTTGATGACAAGCCTGTGGAGATCCACGACGGCGATACTTACACACTGACCACGGAGGATGTCCCCTGCACTGACAAAATCGGCAGCGTGACCTTCCCGAAGCTGCCGCAGGATGTTTCCATCGGCACAAGAATCCTGATCAACGATGGCGTCATTGAGCTGCTTGCAGAAAGAACAACCAAAACAGAAATTGTCTGCCGTGTCATTCATGGCGGCACCCTTTCCAATAACAAGGGTATCAATGTGCCCGGTGTGCGCCTTTCCATGCCCTATCTGAGCGATGCGGATATGAGCGACCTGGAATTCGGTGCAAAAATGGGATTTGATTTCATTGCTGCAAGCTTTGTTCGTACTGCTGCAGACATCCACTATCTGCGTCGTTTCACGCAGAGCCTTGGCTGGTTCGATGTCCGCATCATTGCAAAAATTGAAAATCTCGACGGCGTACAGAACATTGACGAAATCCTCGAAGCTGCTGACGGCATCATGATTGCCCGCGGCGACATGGGCGTAGAAATTCCCTTTGAGCAGATTCCGGCAATCCAGAAGGATCTGATTCAGCGCGGCTACAATGCCGGCAAGCAGGTCATTACAGCGACCCAGATGCTTGAGTCCATGATCAACAATCCCCGTCCGACACGAGCTGAAATCACCGATGTGGCGAATGCCATTTATGACGGCACAAGCGCCATCATGCTCTCCGGTGAAACCGCTGCCGGACAGTTCCCTGTGGAGGTAGTCCGCACAATGGATCTGATTGCAGCGACCACTGAAAAGAATATCGACTACAAGCATGAATTCTCCATCCGCCGTGATTCGATCAGCAAGAACATCGAAGCAGGTATTGCCCATGCAACTGTTACCACTGCCCATGATCTCGACGCCAAGGCGATTATCACCGTCACCAAGGAAGGACAGACGGCGCGCCTGATCTCGAAATACCGTCCGGCATTCCCGATCATCGGCTGCACAACTGATGAAAACATGCGCCGCAAGATGAACCTCAGCTGGGGCGTGACCCCCATCGTCATTGATGAGGAGACGAATACGGATGCGCTCTTTGAAAAGGCAGTTGCCGCTGCCAAGGCAACGGGTATCGTCGAAGAAGGTGATCTTGTTGTCATCACCGCAGGTGTACCGCTCGGCGTTTCCGGTTCCACGAATCTGATGAAGGTAGAGAAGATCTAAAAAAGACTACAAACGGGGCGTTCCGTCAAAGAACGCCCCGTTCTTTTCTTTTTCGCAGAAAGTTTTGTCAGCTTTTGTCATAACCACAGAACCGGGATTGACTCGGACAATGGATCTGTGCTATGATGGAAAATGCAATGTGCCGAAGAAAGGATGATACCATGAACCAGCAAAGCTTTGCTGCACTGCTGTTTGCGATGCTTGCCGGACTGCACGCAGAACCACAGTGCGCACCGGAGAGCAGCGCCCGGACAGAACAGCAGACAGCCTGCACAGAACCAGCTGTACCCTGTCAGGACACGCAAATTCTACAGGAATAACCAACTCGCCTCTCCCTTTGTTTTTTGCAAAGAAGAGGTGAGGGTTTACAGAAATTGAAAACCCCCGCTCATCACGAGCGGGGGTTGCGTTTATGATTGGGAATTATTCCTCATCCTCAGCTGCATCCTCATCGTCTGCATCCTCTGCATCCTCGAGCAGAGCGCGCATGGAGATGGAGATACGGTTGTTGTCGAGATCAATACCGATGATCTTAACCTGAACCTCGTCACCTACAGCAACGATGTCCTTTACATTCTCAACGCGGCGGTCAGCCAGCTGAGAAATGTGGATCAGGCCATCAACGCCGTCAATGATCTGTGCAAATGCACCGAAGGAAGTGATGGAAACGATCTTAGCGGTTACAACATCGCCGATCTCATAGTTAGCCTTGAACTGCTCCCAGGGGTTGTCCTCGGTCTTCTTGTAGCCGAGAGAAATGCGGTCGTTCTCCTGATCGAGATCCTTGATGTATACCTTCAGTACATCACCAACTGCAACAACCTGGCTCGGGTGCTTGATTCTGTTCCAGGACAGCTCAGAGATATGAACCATACCGTCAATGCCGCCCAGGTCTACGAATGCACCATAGCTTGTCAGGGACTTTACTTCGCCCTCATATTCCTTACCGATTTCAGCTGTCTCCCAGAACTTAGCCTTAGCAGCTTCCTTAGCCTGACGCAGAACAGCCTTGATGGAGCCAACTGCGGACTTTCTTCTTTCCGGAGCCTCGAGGATCACGAACTGAACCTCCTGACCCTTCATGGTATCGAGAGAAGCCTCACGGGGCAGACCTGTCTGAGAAGCAGGAATGAAGATACGAACGCCCTCATAGAATACATTCACGCCGCCCTTAACAACTGCGCTGACTGTTGCTGTGAGAACTGCAGCCTCTTCCTTAGCCTTGATAACCTTTTCAAGACCAGCCTGCTCGTCCACTCTCTTCTTGGACAGAGTTGCCATACCATCCTGATCGCTTACCTTGATAACGATCAGATCGATCTCATCACCTACGCTTACAAGATCAGCCGGCTTCTTGCCAGGATCATTGGTCAGCTCAGTAGCCGGAACGCTGCCGGTCTGCTTTGCGCCCAGGTCAACGATAACTTCACTGTTGTTGACCATCATAACAGTACCAGTGACTCTTGCTCCCGTATGTAATTTTTTGAAGGTCTCATCGATTGCCTGTGCAAAATCGATATCCTCCTCAGTCATTTCCTTGTTCAGCATTTCGCTCATAGTAGTAACTACCTCCTTAATTATATGCGCCGGTGTGGATGCACCAGCTGTAATGCCGATTTTCTCAGCATTGAACAGGTCTAAAGTGTCGAGCTCGTCCGAATTCTCGATATGGTAGGTTCTGCAGTATCCGGAGCTGACATCAAAGAGCTTCACAGTGTTGGAACTGTGTTTGCCGCCAATGACGATCATGCAGTCGGATTTGGATGCAAGCGCTGCTGCATCGGTCTGCCGTTTCTCCGTCGCGCTGCAAATTGTGTCGAATACCACGACATTCGGATCATCTTTAGGAAGAACCTTCAAACACTCTCCCCATATTATATTATTATACGTTGTTTGCGCAACAATTGCAAGCTTTTTCGAAAAATTTTTTTCGTTTTTCTCAAAAAAAGCTTTTAGCACAAATTCATCCTTAAAAACAAAGTAATTTCCGTCACAATGACCAACAATCCCCTGCACCTCCGGATGACTCTCGTCACCGGCAATGAGAATAAAATAACCTTCCCTGGTCTTTTCCGCAACAATCTTATGAATGCGTGCGACGAACGGACAGGTCGCATCAATCACCGGATTTCCTAGAGCAGCAATTTCCTCATAGACCTGCCTTCCGACGCCATGGGAGCGGATCACCACATATTCTTCCGGACGAAGCTCGCTGACATGATCGATAATCCTTGCACCGCGGCGCACCATGTCGTTGACCACATCCGTATTATGGATAATGGGACCAAGGGTGGCAACGGGCTGCTGGCGTTCAAGCGCTTCGTACACCATCTGTACAGCACGATCCACACCGAAGCAGAAGCCAGCGGATTTCGCAACTGTAATCTGCATCTCAGCATTCCTCCTTGACAGCCGCTTCTTCAGCAGGTGTTTCATTCATGGGCAGTGCTGCCGGTTCATCCACAAGTGCACGGATACCGTCCATAATCGGCGGCACAACATTGCGCTTGAGGGTGCGAAGCAGCTCACGATCGGAGAGATTTTCTTCCAGTGCAAGGCGCGCAGCGGGGATGGGCTTGCCGTAACGGACAACGATCTTGCTGCGGAAATGCAGCTTGCCCTCAAAATTGATACCGACCGGAATCACATCGGCGCCGGCTCTTGCCGCAATCAGTGCCACGCCGGTTTTCCCCTTGCCGACCTTGCCGGTCATGCTGCGGGTTCCTTCGGGGAAAATCAGCAGATGGGTACCGTTCTTCACGGTATTGATGGCACGGTCAATTGCCTCTGTATCGCCCTTTCCGCGCTCCACAGGAAATGCACCAAGGACGCGGATCAGTCCGGCAAAGAGCTTATTCTGGAACAGCTCGGATTTCGCCATGAAGGCGAATCTGCCTCTTCCGCAGATCACTACCAGAACAGGATCGGCGTAGCTGCGATGGTTGGAAGCGAAGATGTAGGATCCCTTCTTCGGGATATTCTCACGGCCCTCCACCTTTACATTGTACCAAACTGCATAAGCAATGCGGACAAGAAAAACTACAATATGATAAATCATGTGCTGCACCTCAATCCATGATCTTCCGGATCATTTCTGTAATATGCTCCACAACCTCGTTGAAACCCATGGAGGTGCTATCCACCAGCACAGCATCCTCTGCCTGCTGGAGGGGTGCAATCGCACGGTGGCTGTCGTTGTAATCGCGCTGCTTGATGTCCTCGAGAATTTTCTCATAGGGCGGACAGTCGGGTTTCTCATTCAGCTCCAGATAGCGGCGGCTGGCGCGCTCTTCCGCAGAAGCGGTCAGGAAAATTTTCAGATCCGCATGGGGCAGAACAACAGCTCCGATATCTCTGCCGTCCATGATCACATTGTTCTCCGCAGCAATCTTCTTCTGCAGGTCGAGCAGATGGGCACGAACCGCACCAACGGCGGAAACCGCGGATGCAGCCATGGAAACCTCGGGGGTACGGATATCATCCGTTACATCCTCACCGCAGAGCAGAACACGCTGTACGCCGCCGATGAATTTCAGCTCCACGACAATCTTCTCAATTTCTGCTGCAATACGATCCGGCGCAGTGCAGTCATTACGCAGTGCATACAGACCGATCGCACGGTACATGGCACCGGTATCCACATGGATAAACCCAAGCTCCTCAGCAACTGTTCTGGAAATACTGCTTTTTCCGGCACCGCTGGGGCCGTGAATGGCAATGTTGATGTTTTTCATAACATACTCCTTTTTATGTATTATCATCCCTTTGGGATTTGTTTCACGCATTTGCTGCAAGATATGCCGTGGAAAAGGCAATCTGCAGATTGAATCCGCCGGTATAGGCATCCACATCGAGCACCTCACCGGCAAAGTACAGGTTCTCTACAAGCTTCGATTCCATTGTTTTCGGGGAAACCTCCTTGCAGAGTACACCTCCCCGCGTGATAATGCCTTCTGCAATCGGTCGGGTACCGCGGATGGTGAAGGAAAAATCCTTCAGCACACTGCAGATCGTCTGCCGGTGCGCCTTTGTCAGAGAATTGCCCTTGATATAGGGGGCGATGCCGCATCTTCCGATCATCGGAACCACCATATTCGCCGGCACAAGCTTGCGCAAAAGACTATTCAGCTGTTTGTTCGGCTGTGATGCGATTTCACGCAGGAGCCGCGCATCAAGCTGCTCCATCGAAAGCGCCGGCTTGAGATCGATATGCAGGGTGTACTGCTTTCCCTTTTCCATATGAGCCGAGGCACTCAGCACGAGGGGACCCGATACGCCAAAGTGGGTAAAGAGCATTTCGCCAAGCTCCTCAAAGACCGTCTTTCCGCCGCAGCAGAGCCGCAGTGTGACATTCTTAAGGGAAACACCCATCATCTCCGCGCAATCGCGCTCAAGGGTTTCCAGCGGCACAAGGGACGGCTGCAGATCACTCACTGTATGCCCCGCCTGCTTGGCAAGCCGATAGCTGTCGCCGTCGGAGCCGGTACCGGGGTAGGTGGCACCGCCTGCCGCAAGAATCACGCGGTCAGCGAAAAACGCCTTCTCGCCGCAGCGCACGCCGCGGCAGACATTGTCCTCAATCAGAAGCTCTGTAACGCGGTCGCAGATTACCTTTACCCCGCACCGCTGCATTTCCTGATGCAGTGCTTCGACGATTTCTGCTGCCTGATCACTGACAGGGAACACGCGGTTTCCGCGCTCAACCTTGAGCGCGGCGCCAAGTCCTTCAAAAAACGCCATGACATCCTGCGGCGAGCAGGCCGCAAAAGCACTGTAGAGGAATCTTCCGCCATGGGGAATATTCTGCATCAGGGTTTCGAGATCGCAGTCATTGGTGACATTGCATCTGCCTTTTCCGGTGATGCGAAGCTTCTTGCCGATGCGGTTGTTCTTCTCAATGAGCGTCACCAGCTGTCCCATATAAGCGGCATGGATTGCCGCATAGCATCCGGCAGCACCGCCGCCGATGATGATTGTTTTCATTCATTTTCCTCCCAGCATTCTGCGCCGTCTGGCAGCCAGGGAGGCTCTGCGCTTCTGAACAGTCTCCGCATCCAATGCAAAGCCGTCCTCGGTTTTGCGCAGTATATCCCCCTCCTTCACCGATTCCGGAAGATCGCAAAGAGGGATCCGGCAGAATTCTCCGTCGCACTCTGCGACAGCAAATTCTCCTTCAATCCGGTCAATTGTCATTGTATTCATGATGCATCCGCTTTCCGTTCCGTTACAAAATTGCAGGCATCCGTTTCCTTATCATAGAGGAACACCACGCTTCCCTGCTTGCTTGTAACATAAATTTCATCCGTATATCCTTCAAGGCGTTCCATGGTGCTCTGCGCCGGATGTCCGTAGGAATTGTCAATTCCGCAGGAAATCATCGCATACTGCGGTGTAACCGCTGCAAGAAAGTCCTTGCCGGAAGAGGTCGCTGCACCGTGATGACCGACCTTGAGCAGATCCGCATTCAAAGCCGCGCCGCTCTGGAGGATCACCTTTTCCTCCGGCGTTTCCATATCGCCTGTAAAGAGGCACACCGTGCCATCATATTCCACGCGCAGAACAACGGAAATATTGTTCAGATCACTTGCTTCCTCAGAAACAGGTCCGAGCACAGAAACCTCCGCGCCGCCGAGCATGAAGCTGTCCCCTGCCTGCAGGAGATCGTACTTTGCGCCGCAGGCTTCTGCAGCATCCAGAAAATTTTCGTAGGTTTTCGTTGTCGGCAGGAGATCCTCCGGGCAGACAGGCTCATAGACCGTCTCTGCCGGACAGTGCTGCAGCACCTCCGGAAATCCGCCGATATGATCAGCATGGGGATGGGTTGCAACTGCATATTGCAGCTCTGTAATCCCCTGCGTATCAAGATAGGCATTGATTGCGTCCGCTTCGGCGCTTTCTGCTGCATCAATGAGCATCGCTTCGCCGTCCGCAACCACGAGGATACTGT
>JAZQAA010000360.1:0-12701 GCA_045544975.1 Oscillospiraceae bacterium
GCCGTCCGAGATCAAAGACATCAATCTTGTCATCGAGCGTCAGATCACCGACCAGGGTGCTCTCGTATTCAAGTCCGATCTCTTCCTTCTCGGTATAGGTATATGCCGGTTCCTCCACAGCCTTGAAGTTTACGCGGAAATAATCGAAGGAGCCGTCGAAGTAATTGCCGTCATAGCCCCTGCCGATGTAGTATCTTGCGGATTCGGAAACAATGTCACAGGGATCAATGGTAATGGTTGTATCCGCGATCTGCTGTCCATTGACAAAGATTCTCGCCCAGTCGTCTGTCACGGTCACATTGACTGTCGTCCACTCACCGGGAACGACTTCCAATGCGGTCACTGTCTGCTCGCCGGTGCCGTCATTGATCACGAATGCCAGCACACCGTCTGTATTTGAAGCGGTCAGATACATATACTTCTCGCCATCACCGAAGCTGAAGATGCGCTCATCGCCGCTTCCCCTCCAGAGGAAACCGGTCTGAATGCTGAATTCATGGAGATTCGCAAAGGAGCTGTCAGCAATCACATACTGATCCTCACCATCGAGCGTAAGAACGCCGTTTGCGCCGGTTCGTGTCTCTTCCCAGAGGGGCGCATTCTGTGTCACACCATAGGTGGATGTGTAGGTATCCTCAACGATCAGGCTGCTGTCCTCGCTGAATTCCCAACCGACATACATACCATCTGTGAAGGGGCGGGAGGCTGCATAGCTCTCAGAGCTGACCCAGCCGTAAACTGTTCCCTGAGAAACGGATTTATTGCCGTCATCATAATAATCACCGTCCGCGATGCCCTGATTGGTCAGGGAACCGCTTGCCATGCAGAATGCCACGCCCTTGACGGTCGCGTTGCCGCTGACCTGATAGTCATTGTAAATCAGACCGCTTTCGATGACTCTGCCATTTCCGCTGACAACGGCATTGCCCATCACGCCGGCATAATCGCTGACGATGGCATTATCCTGAACCGTTGCATTCTCTGCAATCACGGCATGGCCGCTGATAATGGCATTGCCCGATACCTTTGCGCTGCCTGTTACAGTTGCATAGTCCGTGATCACGGCATTGCCTGTAACCGTTGCCCAGCCGAGCACCTTGGCATTGGGGCCGACATAGACACTTGCGTCAACGGTTGCGGTCGATGCAACAAATCCGCCGCCGTTTGCATGATAGCTTCCATAGGAGGCGGAAGCATTGCTCTGGCTGTGCTGCATCTGCGCACCGGTAATCGTCACAGCATAGGGGTAACGAGTCTTGGAATCAAAGGGATAATTGGTTTCTGCAAACTCAGAGTCCGGACCATAGGGCAGACCCACCTGCACATAAGTATCCGTATCAGGAGTGGCGACAACGGTAAGATATGCGTGACTGTCCGTACCGCTGTTCCACGCCATGGTCATCGTTTCGCCATCGGAGAACAGATCGGAATAGCGCGTTGTACCGTCATTCTGCTCGACAGCAATGCAGGCTCTCCAGTCCGCGCCCTGTACATTGGTGAGTCCTTCGAGCGTTACCGAGATGGTATCCCCTGTCACGGTGAGCGGCACAAGATTCATACCCGCCTGCTGCGGAGCGCGTTCTGTGGGAACGGTATAATAATTTGCATCATCCGTGCTCTGTTCCAGAATGGTGTAGATCTCGCCCCAGTTCCATTCGCCGCTGCTGAACAGCTGATTCATGCGCGCACGGTAGCGATCCTGCTGGGCAAGATCGAGCGTTGCCATACGCTTTGCGAAATGTCCGAGGGTATCCTTCATATCAGCAGCCGCAAGGCGGTCGATCATGAGGAGCGGATATTCATCCACCTGTCCCTCCTGCAGCATCCGCTTAACAAAATCCGTACCGTACCCCTCAAGATTGTCAGGGTTCTCGGTGAGATACTGAAGGAACGGCCATGCAGCGTAATAATCCCTGCCGAACGGGAAGGTGAAGCAGAGATTCTTCATGTAGGTTTCAAAGAAATCCGTACCGCCGACAGAATCCACCCATGGTGCATAATAGTCGGAATAGAGGAACTGTTCACGGAACCAGTTACCCATGGTTTCATACCAGGCATAGGTATACTTGTTCGTATTCCAGCCAAGCTGATGCGCGGTCACGACATGGGCAAATTCATGCGGCATAACCCAGGAGGGCGTGTCATACGCCATGGCGTCCACACAGCAGAACATATAGCCGAATCCGCCTGCATCATAGGACATATACGCCCAGTCATCAGTGAATGCCTCCAGACCCGTGCCGGAGATATAGATATTGACCTTGTACTCATTGCCGTCACGCAGGGAGAGATTCACCGACTGTGTGGGCGGCGCCATCTGCAGGCCATTCATGTACACATCGTAGCACGCCTCAAGGTGCCTTGCATTTCCCTCCAGAAATTCCGTAGTCACTCTCGCACTGTCCGTGCCGTAGCTGCCCCAGATGAACTGGAAATGCTCGGATGTCCAGTAATTCACGCCGCTCTGATTCTGGCAGATGACATCACGGGTCAGAAGGGTATCCGCCTGTGCCTTCACCGTTTCTACGGGAGCGCATTCAAGCGCGGTTACGGTCTGCGCAGTGCCGCTTGCCCCCAGGCAAACCACTGCCGCACAGAGCCATGCGGCTGCTCGCCGCCAGGTTCTTTTCTGTTTCTTCATATCAATTCCTCCACTCTGTTTTGGGATTTTCGGGCACTGCGTATGCCAGAAAAATCCTTTTTCTCTTTTGAGCATCAATACTGTAATCATAGCATATTGTCTATAATTTGTCAATAGTTTTGTTATAGTTTCATCATCTTGTGCAATAAAAAGCCCCGCCAAGCAGGCGGGGCTTTTTTTCACATTTGTTATTTCTTCAGGGATGTTACATCATCCTTTGTCAGATTGACGGTAATCCGGGAACCGCTGTCCGTGGTTTTCGGGATGTAATGGAGCTGGAGTTCCTTAAAACCAGGAACCACCTCTGCGGCAAGATAACCGGTATAGGACTCGCCGGGTGCGATCTCGTACGCAAAGCTGTTCTGTCCATAGTAATCGTACAGCTGCTTACCTGCAGGAATGGTGAAGCACTTATCCGGTGCAAAGTATGAGCCATCCACAGTCAGGGCAAAATTATTCAGGTAATTGGCAGGCACTGTTTCCTCGGACTCATTTTCAATCGTAGCATGGAAGAAAATCAGCGAATAGCCGCTGGAATCCATTTTGATACCCGGATCCTCTACGCGATCGACCGTCAGCGTCATATTTCCGAAGGTTGCGGATTCTCCGCAGAAAATTTCAATCTCCTCATAGCTTTCCACAACGGAGGAAGAGGACGGTACATAGACGGAATCGGACTTGCTGTTGGATACGGTTCTTCTGCCGCAGCCGGTTGCTGTCAGCAGCATTGCCGCCAGCAGGACACAAATTGTTTTTTGCATTCTCATGATGTATATTCTCGCAGATAGTCTGCGATGCCTCCTTTCAGATCATTCCGGCTCATGCGCCGGGATATATCTATTATAGCATATCTATTCCTTATTTGCAAGACTTTTTTCATCGGCTTCTTTCGGCTGCCGGCGACGCTCGCGAAGCTCCCGAAAAAAAGCGGTCAGAATGCCGCTGCATTCGTCCTGCAGGATGCCTCCGGTCAGAACAGGATGATAGTTATACGGAAGCGAGAACATCTGCTCCACAGAGGAAACCGCACCGCTCTTCGGATCGAAGGCTCCGAAATAGACCTCATCAATTCTCGACTGGATAATGGCACCGCTGCACATTGGGCAGGGTTCGAGCGTGACATAGAGTGCGCATTCCGGCAAACGCCAGCCGCCAAGCTTGCGGCAGGCTGCATCAATCGCCATCAGCTCGGCATGAGCAAGCGCATGGCGCGCTGTTTCACGCTGATTATAGCCCTCTCCGACGATTTCACCTGTCGGAATCCGCACGACAACTGCGCCAACGGGAACCTCCCCCATCTGCGCTGCCTTTTGTGCGAGCACGAGGGCGCGCTGCATATAATAGGTATGCGGCTTGCGTGCATCCTTGAGCGAATTCACAGCACATCCTCCTTATACAATCGTAACCACCACAACAATAGTGAGAACGGAAAGCACCATCATCATGAGCATGGGCTTCACAGAGAAGAAAATGGCAGCCTTATCCTTCCAGCCAATGCTGGTGGACTGTTCTCCCTGCAAAGCGTGTTTGGGCTTGACTACGGCATGGTGGATCAGAGCAATCGCGCCGATCACACAGGGCAGCAGGATTACCAGCCACCACAGCAGGGACGGCACAAGCTCCGCGGCTTCAAGATAATAGAGGGCAAACATATAAATCTCATGGACAATATGCAGTACAATGGCACTCGAAAAGCTGCCTGTCTGCACCATGCAATAGGATATGGTCAATGTAATAATGCCCACTCGCAGAATATCGGACGGCGTGTGCATCAGCATCATCGCCAGTGCCGTTGTAATGCCGATGGCAAATGCGTCTCCGAACTGACGAAGCACCTGAAACATGACGCCATGCAGGAACAGCTCAATGACAATCGGCAGCACGAAAATCGTCAGAATCTCGTACAGAAACAGCAGCATATCAGAAGAATCGACAGAATCAAGCAGCATCTCATACTTTTTCAGCTCCGAGGAACGCGACACAAGAAAGGTTCCAAGTCCTGCGCTGAGCAGCATCGTCAATGCCATACCGGACAACAGCTGGGACGGATGCTGCACCTTCATCGGAAGCGTCACCTTAACCGGCATCCGCAATTTCCAGAACAAAAATGCTGCCGGAAGCCCGTATTTCAGGAGACTGACAATGGAGACGACGATGAAAACTGCCTGTTCATCGCCGAACATTGTATATTCCAGAAAAACAAAATCAATCCGGAATCCCACTGCATTCAGAACGGTAATCAGCAGTTTATCAAGCAGATTTTCTGCAACATAATACAAAAGCATTGCCGCTGCAATCAGCATGGAAATACGCTGCAGCACGCTTTTCTCCACCATGGCTCTTGAAGGCTGAAGGACGGACGGATTTTCAGAAAACGCCGTCTCCTTCGGGTGCTTGGTATATGTATAGGCAAAGGGATTATCCGGCCGCCTTCTCCATGCGCGGTAGGCTTCGTGATAGGACTCGGACTGATTTGGACAATGGAAATCTTCTGCCACATCAATCATTTTTTCCGTTGTCAATGTTCATCCGCCTCCTTCTATTTTTCGTTTCTTCCGTAATTTCTTAGTTCATGATCGACAAAAATGCAGTCATATATCTTTATTATATCATATCTTTTCACGAGGTATATGCATTACTTCAAGAACATTCTGTGAACGAAATGTAAAAACGAATCCATTTCCTGCTCCGATTCTTCTGCAAACGCCAATTCGTTTTCAAGATATGCCCCGCATGGATACGCTATATTTCCACCGATTTGTACAACTTGTATATATTTCACCTTATTTCAGAAAAAAATAAAGGGATTTTTTATAGTTTCCGGTTGACGAACCATAAAAAATATGGTATAATAGAAGCAGAATGATGAAAGGAGGGAGTCTGCATGATGCAGTCAGCCTGGAAACGAAAGCTATCCGCTTTGACAGCTGCAGCTGTGATTGCAGCTTCCGGTTTCTGTCAATTACCCGCTGAGGGAGCGGGCAGTCCGTATCTCACAATTGAACAGGTTTCCGTAACGGAAGAAAGCCTTGCTGATGGTACGGCAGTCGCAGTGGATGTGACGCTCTGCGGCAATACGGATGGTTTTCTTGCGGCATCATTCGGTATTGCGTACGATATTTCCCTCACCTTTGATCATCTGGAGCTTGGTGATGGTGTTGGCACTATGTTTGAATACGCCAGCAACGACGAATCCGGTGTCGTTTGGTTTGCAGGTGCCTGCGGCGATGCTGCCGATTCTGTTTCTGAAGAGGATGAAGTGCTCTGTACACTGTATTTCACACTTCCGGAAACAGCTGTACCCGGCGATCAATTCAGAATTGATTATTTATGGAAGGGGCTTGATGGTTCCTCCGCATTCTGGAAGGATGCCACTCGCTCCAATATTATCGGCAATATGCAGGCGGATTCCCAATCCGGCAGCATTTCAGTTTTTGATCCCGATGCTGCTTCTCTGAGCAGCACCAATCTGAGCGTTCATATCGGCGGAACCAAGACATTGCAGGTGCTCAATTACACCGATCAGGTTACATGGGTTTCCTCGAACACCAATATCGCAACCGTAACGGATGGCGCAGTTACAGGTGTTTCCGCAGGATCCTGTCAGGTTTACGCCTTCCTCTCCGACGGCAGCTATCTGATCTGCAATATCCAGATCACGGAGGATGCTTACTACGAGATCGCAGAGACAGATGTGATCTACCTTACGGATCCGGAGCAAGCGGTTTATGTTAGCCTACCGGAATCCGACTCCCTGCTGTCTCCCAGCTGGCTTTCCAGCAACACGGCGGTGGTTACAGTCGAAAACGGAAAGCTCACCGGACTGCAGAATGGTTCTGCTACGGTTTATGCAATCGTCGGCAGTCAGGTATATTCCGTTATTGTCATCGTGGAGTATCCTGAAGAAAACAACAACGACTGTCTGATCGGCGATGTGGACCTGAACGGCATCATTGATGTAATGGATGTCATCGCATTGAGTCAGTGCATTATGGGTATTTCCGATCTGGAAGGCGATTCACAGGTAACTGCTGATGCCTACCACGATGAGTTGATTGACAATTCCGATACACTTGCTATTATGAAGTACCTTGTCAAACTCGAAACCACGCTTCCTGTAGAAATCGAATAAAAGCAACAGGCTGCCGTTCAACCGGCAGCCTTTCATTTGCAAGAAAAACCCCGGCTCCGTATGGAACCGGGGGCATTTGTTTACTTGGTATTCTTAATATTCCAGCGGAAGGAACAATACTTGGATGCCTTGCTGACATCGAACATATTGTTATTCAGAATCCGAGTGAAATCCAGGAAACGATAATTCGTTTTCATATCCTTGTTGCCAATCAGATTCTTGATAGAATTCAGACTGGTATTCGGGGGTGTACGCTGCAGTACAACACCAATTCGATGATGTGTCTTCATGTACTCAATGATTTCAGACGCCATTGTCAGATTCTTATCTGCAACATTATAGATGCCATTATAGGTGTTATCGTCTGCTGCGCGGGTAAAGCCCAGCAGGAAATCCACCAGATTATGTACACAGCAGAAGTGGAAGCCATACTCACCGGTCCGGTACACAAACTTTGTGTTATCCTTCGGATCTGTGATCTTCGCTTCAAGATTTCCGCTGAGCGTCTTGGTATACATGGGGGGAACGCGGACAATTGCGCACATAATTCCCTTTGCGCGGCCGATATCCGCAGCCATTGCGTGTTCTGAATCATCCTTGAGCTTCGCATAATTTGTCATCGGCTTTACAAAATCATCCTCACGCAGCGGCTCTCTTGTCTTGGGCATCTGGTATACCTGCGTTGTACTGATCAGAATGAACTGCTTGACATCATGTGCAATTGCGAAGCGATAGATAAAGCTGTTGCACTGCTTGTTTTCATTGATCTCAGCATCTGTGATGATATGTCCCAGATCATTGTCAGCCGTACAAGCAAGATGAATCACAGTATCAATCTTATACTTCTCAAAGATATCCGCATATGTACCCTTATCGGACGGCTTCGCCTGGATAAATGTGAAGTTGTCCTTATGAATATTGTATTCGCTGGACTGCTTATCAACTGCGATTACTTCAAAGCCCTTCTTCAAAAATCCAGAGCATACATGATCGCCCACCAGTCCACAGCCGCCTGTAACCAATACTTTCGACATACAAGCAACCCTCCTGTGAAAAGATATTCTATTATTTACATCATTATATCATAGTAAAAACCATGATTTCAAGTATTTTTTGTGAATTTTTAACTAAAACTGTGCACAGCAGCTCTCAGAAATCGTCCAGAACTGCTGTACACGAGAATATTCTAAGATCAGCTGTTATTTGCCTCATCAACCATGGTCTGTACAGCATCCTTGATGGTTGCGAGGGACTCATTCCAAGGCTTGCCTCTGGAAGCTGCACGCACACCGCTTTCGCTGTTATCCATGATGGATCCAAGGTCGGAAGAAACGCCGTTCATGAAGTCGATCACCGGATTCTCCAGTGCCATCTCATCCATGGTATTCTTCATATCAATCATTTCCTGTGTCCAAGCATAGTCATCAATGAATGCCTGGTTGCCGATTGCCTTTGCGTCTTCATTCAGGAGAGAAGCGCGCTTGCAGTCGAGGTACTTTGCAACGCCCTCGGGGTTGTGACCGCCCTTGACAAATACATAGGAATCCATGTTTGCAGGAATGTAGTACTCATCAGCATCGGGATCCTTGGGCATCGGAACGAAGAAGCAGTTCTCGCCGAACTTGCCCTGCCACTGAGCTGCCTCAGAGTAGATTGCCCACAGACCGCAGGGATAGAACAATGTCTTACCCTCGCCGATATATTCCGGATGCTCGGACCAGCCATAATCGCCGACACCGATTGCAATACTGTTGGTATTGTACAGATCATACATGAAGTTCTGTACACGCTCAATGGACGGATCAGCGAGGTTGCTGACAAGCTGACCATCCTCCATGCCGATATAAGGTACACCAGTTGTTGCAGACAGAGCAGCCTCGAACCACCAGCCGTCAATACCGTACTTGCCGTTTTCTACATCAACGAACTTCTGGAGCATATCATGGAACACTTCCCATGTCCACTCGCCGTCCGCATACAGTTCAGCAGGATCATCGAAGCCAAGCTCCTGAATGGTATCGCGGTTGTAAATAACAGCGCAGTTGTCACCTGTCATCTGTACCACTACCATGTAGTGAGAACCATCCCACATAATGGAGTCGTTGACATCCTTAACACCCTCCCACAGCGGAGAACTGAAATCAATGTACTCATCTGCCGGAACGAACATACCACGGATTGCACCCTTCGGGAATGCATCGAAGTTGCCGGCATAGAAGAAGTCAATACCCTCGTCAGAATTGATCGCATTAGCGAGGTCATCATAACGGGTTGCCCATGTTGTCTGGTGGAATTCCACCACACCGCCGTACTTTTCCTGGAACATTGCAAGCTCAATGGGTGTGCTCTTACCGGAAGCATCGGGGTTGATATCCCAGTCGGAGAGCCACTTGATTGTCTTATTTTCGAGTTCGCCGGTGAGCAGCTCCTCGGAATTTACCACATCATTAACGGACTCACGAACTGCGGAATCCATCTCCTTGTAGCTGGAGGTTTCCTCTGTACCGCCGCAGCCGAAGAAGGTCATCGACAGGCTGGTAATCAGCAGCGCTGCCAGAGCAATTTTCGTCTTTCTCATAACTAATTCCTTTCTTTGCCATGACTACTGGCAAAATAATCTGCGTATTATACTCCATTATAGCATATTTTATTCAAAAATGCAACCGCAATTTTGCACTATTTTTCCCTGTTAAAACCGCTACTTTGCACAAAGCACTATTCCATCACATGCTCAAGCGCGTGATAGAATATGGTTTTTACATGGGCATCCGCGAGCGCGTAGTACACCGTTTTCCCCTCACGGCGGCTGCGGACAAGCCTTGCCTGCTTCAGAACGCGCAGCTGATGGGAAATTGCGGACACCGTCATACCGAGCTTTCCGGCGATGTCATTGACGCAAAGCTCCTGTTCAAGAAGCTGTGCAAGAATCCGGACTCTTGTGACATCTCCGAACATCTTCAAGAGATCCGCCATATCCTGCAGCACCTCGGTATTGAGCGGCTGCTTCATCATTTCTTCGATCAGTGAGCGGTGATGGACGCACTGACCGCAGATATGTTCATGTTCCATTGCTTCCTCCTATCAGATTGCCGGCATCACTCTGCCGCCGGACACCGGAATATAGGCTCCCGTGGTAAAGCTTGCAAGGTCTGAGAGCAGGAATGCCGTCATCTGTGCAATTTCCGCATCCGTTCCCCTTCTTTTCAGCGGTACGGAAGCGTCATAATCCGGAGCGGATTCCGTATGATTCACACGGTCGCGCTCAGAAATTGTCCAGCCGGGGGCAACCTGATTCACAGTAATGCCGTGGCAGCCCACTTCCTTGGCAAGGCAGCGGACAATGCCGTCAAGCGCGCGTTTTCCGGCAGTATAGGCACCGACGCCGGGTTCTGCCATTGCGGCGCATTCCGTGTTGATGGCAACCATTCTGCCGTAACCCGCCTCGATCATATCGGGCATGAACGCCTTTGCAAGATGCACGGTCTGCATCGCGCAGGAATCGAACTGACTCTGGAAATCAGCGAGCGGCTGTTCCAGAATCGGCTTCCAAGCGTACTGAATGACCGCATTGGCAACAAGGAGGCTGACCTTGCCGAACTCCGATGCAACGGTGTTCTGCATTGCCTGCACCTGCTGCATATCGGTAATATCGCACTGCACAAGGAACGCTCTTCTGCCGGCAGCTTCCACATCACGGGCAGCGCGCTGTGCGCCTTCACGGCTGCGGCAATAATGCAGCACGACATCGGCACCGCACTGTGCAAGGGTCTTGGCAATGACTCTCCCAAGCTCGCCGGAGGCTCCGGTAACAAGGGCAATCCTTCCGCTCAGATCAATTGTCAGCATCGGCTGTTCCTCCCTGAATTCCTTTATTTTTCGCCCTGACGGAGATCAAAACAGAACTCCACAGTTTACGAAAATATTATAGCATACATTTAGTAAAATGTCAACACTATATAACAAAACGGGCATAAAATGGAAGCTTTTCAGACAGATAGCACCACTTGTGCAAGCGAAAAAGCTTCATTTTTGCAAGCAGTTTTAAGTCTATCTTTTTCACGGATTGCGATGCTATAATAGAATTAACAAGCATGATGGAAAGGGGGTGTGGGTATGTTTGATAATCCCGGTGGAAAGCTCAAAGCACTGGCAAAGTTCTATTTTTGGCTTTATGTTGTTGCCGGGGCTGTTGCAGGATTCGCATTTTTAATAGCTGAAGACGGTGATGCCATTGGTATGGCACTTCTGCTTGCGCTTTTGGGCGGCGCGGTCGGTGCACTGATCGGATGGCTCAATGGTCTGGTGCTGTATCTTATCGGTGACATGGCGGAGGATCTTGCGCTTTGCAGACGCCATCTGTACGATATCAACGAAAGCACGGAGAAAACCGCAGCGAAACAGGAACCCACTGTATCCGAGACGGCATCCGAAACAAAGCCCTACACAGCGGCAAATCGCTGGGGCGAGTGATCAACCATTTTTATCAAGGAGGAATTCAAAATGAAAGCATTGAAATTCTGCGTCCCTGCTGCATTATTAGGGATTTTACTGACTGGCTGCGGTGAATGCAAGCATCCGGAGTGGAAGGACGCTACCTACGACGATCCGAAAACCTGCGTAGAATGCGGCGCAACAGAGGGTGAGCCGCGCAGTTATATTGACGATCTGTCAGGCGATGAGAAACGCGCTTTTGACGCAATTACGGCATATTTCTCAAGCGGAGATATTGAGGTTTCGACATGGTATAAAATCATCGAAGCTGAGGAGCGAAACGCTCTTGGCGGCTTTCTAATTAGCAAAAACGGAAGCGAAGACTATTATTCCTACAATGTCAACAAACAACAATTAGAGCCGATCAAGGACGATGTTCTGGATTTTATGCTCTTCGCCTTTGCGGATGAGGAGATGTTCACCAGACAGAGCCAGTCCGTACTGAAGAATATCAACAACGCGCTTGATGAGTATTACCAATAAGAGATAACAAAGCAGAGCCTTTTTCATCAAAGGCTCTGCTTCTTTTCACTCATCCAGAATAAACCGCCACGGCATATTCTTCCAGTACTCCCCTGCATAGTCGATTCCCACGCGGACATCGGTGTGGTAGGAATGCGCTGCACCGTCATCCTCAATCCAGAGATCGGGGCAGGAAAGAAAACTGCCGCCGTTGAAGGATTTATCAATCTGCAGGAACTTTGTGAGCTTTGCAGGGCCGTTATGCTCCGTTCCGGCACGGAAGAGGACGCCCTGCGGCTGTTCGCGCTCGCCGGTGATGACATTCATCAGGTAGTGCATCCCGTAGCAGAGGTACACATAGATCACGCCGCTTTCGCGGTAGAGCAGCTCCGTACGCGGCGTTCTGCCCTTAGAAGCGTGGCAGGCGAGATCCTCCGTGCCGCGGTAGGCCTCCGTTTCGGCGATGCGTTCACGGATTTCTGTTCCGTCCGGAAGGCGGCGCACGAGGATTTTCCCGACAAGATCGGGCGCAACCTCAAGGCAGTCACGATGGAAAAAGGCTTCGTCAAGTCGTTTCATGGGCAAACCTCAGGCTTTCAGGGATTCGCAGAGTGCTGCATCGGGCTTCACATAGAGCGTCTGCTGGTTTGTGAAAATCACCATGCCGGGCTTTGCGCCGTTCGGCTTCTTGACGAATTTCACCTTTGTGAAATCCACAGGCACCTGCGCGGAATCGCGAGCCTTGCTGTGATAGGCAGCGAGAACCGCAGCCTGACGAATGGCAGTCTCCGAAGGCTCCGCGCCGTCGGTCACAAGGATGACATGGGAGCCGGGAATGTTCTGCGTATGCAGCCAGATATCCTGCTTTGCTGCCTGTTTAAGCGTGAGCAGATCATTCTGGCGGTTATTTCTTCCAACGAGAATCATGAAACCATCCTCGGAGCGATAGACCATGGGGGGCTGCTGCTTCGGGGG
>JAZQAA010000361.1:0-2851 GCA_045544975.1 Oscillospiraceae bacterium
GTTGGTGCCCATTGTTGTCTTCCTAAGACCGCTTGGCCTCCGACTTTGGTGCTGACGGTGCCGGTGTATATGGCGACCTGCCGCAAGGAAGTGCCTGTAGAAATTCAGATTCGTACCATTGCGATGGATTTCTGGGCGAGCCTTGAGCATAAGTCGGATCGTAGCCATGTCGTTCTGTGAGCCAAGGAGTTGGTGCCCATTGTTGTCTTCCTAAGACCGCTTGGCCTCCGACTTGTCATTCACTGTTTCAAGGGGAAAGGACATTGTGAAAACGCACTCTTCCATCCGCAGATCATGTTTCCTTTTCTGGATGCCGCATTGCAATAAACACAGACCCGCAAAAAAGAGCGAGGACACTTCCTCGCTCTTTGCTGTTTTCTCCTAATCCAGCTCATGAATCTGCTGGTAAATGCTCTGCATCTGCAGATCCGTTGCTGCAATGGTCTCCGCGCAGGTTCTCAGCTCTTCCTTGAGGGAAAGCGGCACCTCACAGCTTGTTTTGTAATGGAGCTGATGGTCAAGGCTCGCCCAGAAATCCATCGCAATGGTACGAATCTGAATTTCTACAGGCACTTCCTTGCGGCAGGTCGCCATATACACCGGCACCGTCAGCACCATATGCAGACTGCGGTAGCCGCTTGGTTTCGGATTCTTGATATAGTCCTTCACCTTGACAAGCTGCATCTCATTATGGTGGGTCAGAAGCTCCGCAACAGCGTAAATATCGTCAATATAACAACAAATCACGCGCACACCGGCAATGTCCATCAAGTGTGACTGGGCGGACTTCGCCGAAACCGGAAAACCCTTGCGCTGGAGCTTTTCCACGATGCTCTGCGGTGATTTGATACGGCTGTCGATGCTGTGGATGGGATTGCGCTGGAATTTCATAGAAAACTCGTTGTCATAGATATTCAGCTGCGTTTTCACAATCTCTGCAGCGGATTCATACAAATGCTCAAGCTCCAGAAATTCATAGAACGCTGCCATGATCTGTTCCCGTTCTGCGGGGACAATCTGTCCGATGGTGTCGAGATAAAAGTTTTTTTCGTCCATGTTGATGCACCTGCCTTTCAGTCGGGTCTGCATTCGGTTACGGAATGCCTTAATTATACCATAGTTCCGGAAAGTTTGCAAGCACCTTCACACAGATTTCACGCCTTTTTTATCCCCTTCTCCAAAATCCGGCAGATTACGGAATCCGCAGTACCCAGCCTGCCTGAATCCAATCGCGCGTCATGCGCGGATAGCGGCTGCGGTTTGCCTCCACAATCGTGTCAATGTCCGCATCAAAGCGGCGCGCAATCGCAGTGAGCGTATCTCCCCACACGACAGTGTAGGTTTTTGTCAAGGGGGCATCATACTGCGTGAGCCCGTAGGTTTCAATCAACCGAATAAGCTTTGCCGCATAATCCGGATCCGTTGCATATCCCGCTCTGTGCACCGCATGGCATGCCGCCTTATAATGGCGTTCGCCGACTACTTCGCGGTAGCGCTCCAGTCCGCAGAGGAATGCCGTATGATCGGCAACGGATTCTGCCCAACTCTCATAAGCACGGAACACCGCCGTTTCAGAGGTGAAATGCACACCATCATAGCACTCCTTGGTACGGCAGCTGTAGACCCTGCCATTCCAATTCTTGTCCGCCTTAATGCCAAATAAGGCATATCCCTTCACCGCAAGTGAGGACTGTCCCCAACCTGATTCCAGAATTGCCTGCGCAATGGTCAGGCTGGGGAGAATTTTCTCCCCATGCGCTCTGGCAAGCGCACCCACAGTTTCAATAAATGCTTTTTGTTTGTCCGTCATGATTGATCTCCTTTCTGTTTAAGCACATCAATGGCATTTCTGATGATTTTCGGAATGGGAATTCCCATCATTCCTGCATTTTCGATAATCGAGAGCAATTCGTTGGCAATGAATGCCGCGCAGACGCCGTCCCGAAGATAGAGCATCCCCATCATGATATCGAGCCTGTGGGCAATGAGCACGATCAGGAGCATCATTCCTTTTCGCACAAGTCCCTCGAACCCTACGCGTGAACTGAGCCCGCCGCTCTTTGTTTTCTGCGAATGCCGGAAAATCCCCGCTACGCACAGCCCTGACAGGTAGTCCGCTGCCATGCAGACCGCAAGTGCCTGCAATGCGGCGTCCCAGCCGCCGAACAGCCACGAAAGCGCACTGCCCAGAATTCCCGCTGCAGTACAGAATTTTGACATGGTATCACCTCCTTCACAAGGGGTGAAAAAACAAGAAAAGTTGCACGCTCGCGTGCAACTTTTTCTTAAAATTCATATTGAATTTACAATTCTTACTTAGAGAGCATCTCCTTGAATCTTCTCATTGCTTCAATGGTGTTGTCCCTGTCGCCGAATGCGGTCAGACGGAACCAGCCGTCACCATTCTTGCCAAAGCCCTCGCCGGGTGTGCCGACAACAGCGATCTCAGCGAGCATCTTGTCGAAGAATTCCCAGCTGCCCATGCCGTTCGGACACTTGAACCAGATGTACGGGGAGTTGATGCCGCCGGTGTACTTGATACCCAGCTCTTCCATGGTCTGTGCAATGATCTTTGCATTTTCCTGATAGTAGCAGATATTCTCCTTGATCTGCTTCTGGCCTTCTTCAGTGAATACTGCCGCTGCACCGCACTGTACCGGATAGGATACGCCGTTGAACTTGGTACCCTGACGGCGGCCCCAGAGCTGTGCAATGCTCACCTCAGTGCCGTCGGAAGCCTTTACCTTCAGCGCCTCCGGAACTACGGTGTAGCCGCATCTTACGCCGGTAAAGCCAGCAGTCTTGGAGAGGGAGCACATCTCGATGGCACATTCCTTTGCGCCCTCAATCT
>JAZQAA010000362.1:0-4474 GCA_045544975.1 Oscillospiraceae bacterium
CTTCCATGTTCTGTTGGTCAGTCTATGGGAGTGGGAAACCTTGTTACCAAATGTAACACCCTTGCCGCAAAACTCACACTTTGCCATGTGGAACACACCTCCTTCAACTTGTAGAAAAACACCTATGTCACTATTATAGCAGATTCGTTCGAAAAAAGCAAGTCTTTTTTTCATCTTTTCGAAAAAATTTTTTTGAGCACGGAATCCGTAAAATAGACTTGCAATGTTTTCGTATTTGTTGTATAATAAAAGAGTGCATATTTTTAATAGGGATACTGACAATCCGATCTGGGGCACAGCAGAGAAATTGAACAAGAAACCGGAAGGAGTGTTCTGCATTGTTTGGAATGGAAACAGCAGATATGCTGGAAGCAATTGTAAAACTGATGATCATTTTTCTGATCCTGCCGCTGCATGAATTTGCGCACGCATGGACGGCAAACCGTCTTGGTGATTATACTGCCAAGTATAAGGGCAGACTGACATTATCACCGTTTGCGCATATTGATATTTTGGGCGCAATCCTCTTGTTTTTCTGCGGATTCGGATGGGCAAAGCCCGTTCCGGTTAATCCCCTGCATTTTAAGAGACCGCGCTACGGTATGATGCTGACCTCGCTTGCCGGACCGCTTTCCAATCTGCTTGCAGCCCTTGTAGGTACCGTTATCCTGCAGGTGATGTCCGGTGCGATGGAAACGGTGTCCGAAACAGTCTGGTATGTGCTCATCATGCTCAATGCCTTTGTGACAATCAATGTGAACCTTGCACTCTTCAATCTGATTCCCGTGCCGCCGCTTGACGGCTCCTCCATTCTGGGCTATTTCCTGCCGCGCAAGGCGGATATGTGGCTGCAGCAGAATCAGATGACATTCTATGTTATTGTAATGGTTATGATGGTAACAGGCATTCTGTCCACGCCCCTGATCTGGCTGAGTGACAAAATTTGCATGGGTCTTGCCTGGATCACCAGCTGGATTCCGATGCTGATGGGATGATTGCATGAACGAAATTCAATTCAAGCTTGATGTGTTTGAAGGTCCCCTGGACTTGCTGCTCCATCTGATCTCCAAGCATAAGCTTAATATCAATGATATCGAAATCTCCAAGCTTCTGGAGCAATATCTTCTTTATATGGAAGAAGCGCGCCAGCAGGATCTGGAGCTTGCCGGTGAATTCTTAGAAATGGCGGCAAGGCTTGTCTATATTAAAAGTGCGTCATTGCTTCCGAAACCCGAGGAAGCCGAACGCATCAAGCAGGAGCTGCAGGGCGTTTTGATTGAATATGCCCTCTGTCAGGCAGCTGCAAGACAGCTGCGCGAGCAGTTCCGTGCGGATGATTGCTTTGTCCGCAAGCCGATGAAGATCAAAAGGAATATGACCTATGAGCTGCAGCATCCGCCGGAAAAGCTTGCCGAAGTGCTTTCGCAGATTGGCAAGGGGAGAATGGATGGTCAGCAGCTTTCCGAGAAGATTGCCGATACAGTGATCCAGACGAAGGTTGTGTCCGTGATTTCCAAGGTAGTCTTTGTTCTGCGCCGGCTGTATGCCGGAAATGCAGTTCCCGTGGATTCCCTCTACGAGGGCATTACGGACAGATCAGCGCGTGTTGCCACCTTCCTTGCGGTGCTGGAGCTGACAAGGTTTGGCAGAATTGCGCTCAATGACGATAATACCATGCTCACAATGTGTGACAAGAAAGGCGGTTAACGGATGGAACAGGAGAATTTACTCGGCACAGCGGAGGCCATCCTTTTTGCTGCCGGTGAACCGATAGAAACCGATCGTCTTGCGATGACCCTCAATCTTCTGGAACGCGATATTGCGCCGCTCCTTGCAAAGCTGGAAGCGCGCTACCGTGAGACGGACAGTGCGCTGCAGGTGCTGCATCTGGGAGATGCCTGGCAGCTTGGAACGCGCGAGGAATTTGCGCCCATGATCCGTACGGCACTGGAAACTAAGCGGATGCAGCCGCTTTCCAATGCGGCAATGGAGGCGCTGACGATTGTCGCCTATAACCAGCCCGTCAGCAAGGGATTCGTGGAGAGAGTACGAGGAATTGACAGCTCCTCCGTTGTGAATTCCCTTGTGGAAAAAGGACTTCTCGAAGAAGCCGGCCGTATTGATGTGCCCGGAAGACCGATTGCGTACCGCACGACGCCCTTGTTTTTGCGCGTGTTCGGACTTTCCTCTTTGGAGGAGCTTCCGGAACCCAAGCACAGTGAAGCGCAGGAGCAGTTTGCCGGTGAGATCATCGGTATGATGGACGAGCTTCCGGAATAAAGCGTTTACAGACACAAAGGAGGTGACAGTATGCGGGTCTTTCTGATTATTCTGCTTGTGCTGCTTCTGATCATTGCACTGCTTTGTATGCTATCCGTTTCACTGTCACTGGAATGGTGGGACAGCAAGCTCAAGTGGAATGTCCGCGTTTGCGGTATTAAAATTCTGCCGCGTAAAAAGAAGAAAAGAAAACTTGAAAAAAAGGATACAATAAAGAAAACAAAGAAGGCATCCGCCGAATCCGAAAAGTCTGCTGAAACGGCTGAGAAAGCTCCCAAAAAGCAGGAGGAGACGGATCGTCCGAAGGAATTCTTCATGGACAAGCTCTGGAGAATCCTGCAGAAAATCGCCAAATACGGCGATCTTGCCGGCAGTGCATTCTTTGCCATTCCAAAGCCGCTCCGGAAAATCGGCAAAGCCTTCACACTCAGCCATGTCCGTACGGATATTGTGATTGCCGATGAGGATGCCGGAAAATGTGCACACCTATATGGGCAGGTGCAGCTTCTGACGCAGCAGTTCCTTGCAAATGCCGGAAAAGCCATCCATGTCCGCCGGAAGAAAGTGAGCATTGTCTGTGATTTTACAGCGGATGAAAGCAAATGGAATGTCGGCTTCCGGCTGAGATTCCGCCTGGGTCCCGCACTTGCAGCCGCGGTGATGTTCCTCTTTTATTTCCTGAGGGATGTCCGCCGGGCTAAAAAAGCTGTGATCAGTGAAAAGATTTGACCATCCGTTCATGCAAAACGGATGTTAGGTATGAATAACCCGCGGCATTGACCGCAGAAGGAGTAGAATATGAGCGAACACACAATTAACGGTTTTATGGGAATCAGCATGGAGAAAATCCGCAGCATGGTCGATTCCAACACAATGATCGGCAACCCCATTGTCTGTGAGGACGGTACCACTGTCATTCCGGTATCCAAGGTTGCCATGGGATTTGCTTCCGGCGGCTCCGATTTGCCGACCCGTACCGCGAAGGAGTACTTTGCAGGCGGTGCCGGTGCCGGTATCAGTGTGAAGCCCCTGGGCTTCCTGTCCGTCAAGGACGGCGAGGTGAAATTCATCAATGTCCCCAGCAAGGATGAAAAGGGCGGCATTGTGGATCAGATCCCTGCTCTGATTGAAAAGCTCACAGCTATGATTCCGAAGAAGGATAAGAAGGGCGAGACGGAAGCTGCAGAGACAACTACAGAAGAAATCGCTCCGGCTGAATAAGACTAAACCTTGCTGCTGCCTCATAGAATGGTAGGGAATCTACTGTTTTAGGAGGAAGAATGATGCAGCGAATGATATCTGTGCTGGCAGCTGTCTGCCTGACAATTTGCCTCGTATTCCCGATGCCCGGAAAAGCGGAGGAGACGATTTCTGCCGAAGCCTATGTGCTGATGGAGGCTGCCACCGGCACCGTCATCAGTGAACGGAATGCGGATGAAAAACGCCCCATGGCGAGTACCACCAAGATCATGAGCGCACTCCTGACAATGGAGAGCGGGGAACTCGATATCCCGTTCACGGTGGATACGCAGGCGATCCATGTAGAAGGCTCATCCATGGGATTACAGGAAAATGACATCGTCACCAAACGCGCGCTTTGCTATGGAATGCTTCTGCCATCCGGCAATGATGCTGCGAATGCGGCGGCGGTTGCGGTTTCCGGCAGTATTCCGGCATTTGTGGAGAAAATGAATGCACGAGCAGCGGAAATCGGAATGCACAATACGCAGTTTGTAACGCCGTCCGGACTGGATGCGCAGGGGCATGGTGCTTCGGCATATGATATGGCATTGCTGACGAGAACGGCACTTGCCAATGAAACCTTCTGCGAAATCTGCTGCCGTGAATCGGCGCTCGTGACCTTTGGCAATCCCCCCTATGAGAGGACATTGTATAATTCCAATAAGCTCCTCTCCATGTGCGAGGATGTAATTGGTGTGAAAACCGGCTTTACGGATGCGGCAGGCCGTTGTCTTGTGTCCGCTGCGCAGCGTGACGGCATCACACTGATTTGTGTCACGCTGAATGCGCCGGATGATTGGCAGGATCATCAGAAGCTCTATGAATCGGGCTTTTCGAAGGTCAGTGCAAAGGAGCTTGAGGTTCCGCCGGCACTCTTCCAGAACATTGTCGGCAGTGATAAGGAATCCATTGCTCTGCAGCCGGAGGAGCTTGTGACTATTGGCGTACAGGA
>JAZQAA010000363.1:0-4518 GCA_045544975.1 Oscillospiraceae bacterium
TTCAAATTCCATTGTACCGCTGCACGCGTCAAAATAGAAGAAACAGCCATACTGTAACAGCAACCATAATATTTGCTGTTACAGCAGGCTGTCCACCTCGCTCTTCTGCGTATCCGACAAGCCTTCTGTCAGCATGGCATAATTACGCTTTCATTCTTTTGGATTTTGTTCTTGAAGCACATTCTTTACTTTTCCCATCAACACAAGGAAACCTAAGCAAAATACCGCTGCTGAAATTGTGCTGTAAAATGGTTTAAACTGAAAGATCATTGAAAACACAAAAGCAAAGCATTGGAGAGCAAGAACCAAACGGGTTCGTTTGCGGTAAACACATTGCTCCGTTTCATCAAGCGGTTTATGCTTATCCTCAACTGGTGCGAAAATAAAAATGGCCAGAACGCCCACAACAAAAAGACAAAAATAGACAATTTTCGTCATTGGTAAAAGCTTAATTGCCAATAGTACAGCTACTACCATTGTTGTGGAATATAGATAGCAGCGAACTGGAGTTTTCGCATGGAATCCTCCAGCATAGCGTCGGAGAAACATATACGCTGCTGTAAAAATCATGCTCTCCCAGAACATACCTGTCAGAATTCCAATCAAAAGCGTGGTTATAAGATTGAGTATGATGGATAATCCTTGTTGGATTCCATACCGGTAAATTGCTCTGTCTTCGCTTTTGATTGCATTATTCAGCTCAAGCTGCGTCGTAATCTTTTCAGCAATTGAACCGAACATCAGAACTTGCGCAGCTTATAAGCATCCTGCGGCAGTTCGTCCTGAAAAATATAAAAGGTACAGGTAGAATTTACAGTCATTGTTGTAATGACCAGAGCAAGTGCTGCCAGCATACTACTGTACTTCGCAAAGAATGTTTTCATGCAAATCCCTCCATTTCTTATATAATTTGGCAATTTCATTTTATCATTTTTTCTGAAATTGCGCGGGGAAATGTCATGAAAAGCAGTGTAGATGTAACGAAATGCAAAAAGTGCCTGAAATTCATTCAGGCACTTTTTATAACTATGGTACATATAACATAACATTCACTGAAAAAAACACCGCATCATGATCCAGCTTCATGGAGCCATCATATTTTTTCAATGCTTTTTGAATATTTTTCAAGCCATGTCCATGATCCGGTTCCTTTTTGGTGGATATAATTTTTCCATTCTGATAATTTACCTTTCCGTCAAATGTGTTTCGAATTGTAATGATCAGCCGACCTTTCGTATAAATTACCTTCAGGAACAAATTGCGTTCTTGCTCTGTTTTCATCATCGCCTGTAGCGCATTATCCAACAAATTTCCCATAATTGTAATAATATCTGCAATCTCAACATTCAATGTTTCAGGCACTGCAACATTCACACTTGCATGAATGTCCAGATTTTCTGCATTTCTAAGCTTATAGTTGATAATACTGTCAAGCGGGAGATTTCCACAGTCACTGTATATTCCCTTTGACTTCGTTTTGTCCGTCAGATCAGCAAGATATTTCTGAGCATCAATATCATCATTCTTTCTGAGCATCTGGGACAGAATCGCAAGATGGTTCTGTACATCATGCCGGAAAGCGCTCATTTCCTCCTGCGTGGTTTTCATCATTTCACATTCGTGCTGGTAATAGGTTTTCTCCTTTTCCCAAAGCATAATCTCCATGTTTCTAAGATATACAGAGGCTAAGATATCATAGAGTATAAAAAGCAAAAGGTTGATTGCCAATATTCCAGCTATTGATAAAATCGCAGTCATTCTTGTGGTGTTTGCAGAGCTATAAATTACATGTGCCAGATAAATGGATATACACGCTACAATAACACTTGAAAAAAACTGAAAAGTAGCAGGAAGTTTTTGCTGCTTAATGTTTCGAAAACTGCTGATCGCAACAGCAAACGAGAAAGAAATCAGCTTCAAAACAACATGTGTATAAAAAGGAACATATTCAGCTTTCGTTATTGCCTCAAATTGAAAAACACCACCACCTGCAATTACAAACAATTCCATCAAAAACATAAAGATATATGTAAATGCAACAGCACTCAGGCGTTTTCTTAAAGACGCATCGTAAAGCAATGTAATTACATAGTAACAGAAAAGATTAGCAACGAGCGCTAATATTGGGACATTGATGGTCAAATGCAATAGCGATATCACTATAAAATAAAGTCCATATGCTCCCGCGATCTGTAATTTCGATTTATTTGATGCTTCAAAGAAAACGCTGTAAAACTTATGAATAATGAAAATTGTAAAGAAATTGCAGATTAGGTACACGATACTGTATAATGGATCAACTGTCATATACATCCCCACTTTCCATTTTTAGCTGTTTTTCCTGCACTTCTTTTCGCTTTGATCTCCCGATTGGCAAAATTGTACCATTTGTCATCTCCACATCCTCATATCGAAACCCCCTAACATGACGATAATTGACAAAATAGCTTCTATGGATGGAAATAAAACCAAATCGTTCAAGCTGCAAATGCAGATCCTCCATGACAGCATAGAATTCATCTGCGCCGCTTACAGTAACAATTTTCATTTTTCTGCCTTGACTTTCAAAGTACAGGATGTCTTTCAACTTAACTTTTACAGTTTCATGATTTTTCTTGTAGCTGAAAACATCGGACCATAACCCCATAATTCTGGAAATTTTCATCACCACCTGTTTGAGGCGATGATAATCAACAGGCTTCACCAAAAAATCAAGAGGACTAAACTGAAAAAGTTCCAAAGCATACTGCGTCTTACCGGACACATAAACAATCTGTACGCCATCATCAATCATCTGTTTTCTGATAAACGCACTCGCAGTGATCCCATTAATATCCTCCATCTCAATATCCAGAAAAATCACATCATAACAGATTTTTCGTTTCAGATGCTCACAGAGTTCTTTTCCAGAGTAGAAAACATCAATATCGAAGCGAATATTCAGCTCTGCTTCTATTTGAAGCAAATACCGCTCAAGCTGAGCACATATTAGATTCTCGTCATCTACAATCGCTGCCCGAATCATACAATCACCGTCGCTTAATTATCGTTATAAGTCAATTATAGCATAATTTCATCTCTTTTTCAAGTAAAACGGTGTATTTTATGACTGAGATTTGCATTCTTCGGCGATAACGAAATGCGGCATTCCAGGATGCCGCATTTCTGTTTCCTATATACGGATGCTTCAACACATGACCTATAAAAATTTGCGAACCTTTACCGCAAGCTGTTCTTCTTCACGGATGAGCCGTTTTGAGATATCCTTGGACTTCTCGTCCGCAGCCTTATACTGATTCAGATATCGCGCCAGCGACTTTACACCCATATTGCAGCCGTCCGTAATGAAATCCGCTACGGCATCATCGGAGGGATCCACTGCCAGTGTTACATTGGTCTTGAACCACTCCATACCCTTTGCCATTGCCGCCGGTTCCTTCCCGTCATCGTGGTAATCCTCCAGCAACGCCTGCATATCGTCCTTGATCATTTCGTGCTCACTGAGACTCTGTTCAAGAATCTCCTTAAGCTCCGGATCCTTGACAAACTTCACGGAATCACGGATGGAGGAGATGCCCATTTTAATACCAGCATCGCATTCTCTCAAAAGTCGGATGGTATCCTGTTCAATCATAATAGCCTTCCTTTCTGTTCAAAAACACAAACGCCGTCCAGATGCAGCCGGACGGCGTACCTTGTTTCTATGATGGGCATTTTTTTGACGATTATGCATTCACAGAAAAGAGAATGCGCTTTCGTTACCGTATGTATAACCATCTTTATGAATGCAGAAGCTCACGCTTCATCGCACCAAGGTCAAACACATCCAGATTCCCATTCTCGAAAAGATCCCCTGCCTGCCAATCGGCAAGCGCCGCATCCGGCACGCAGAGCAGCCATTTCTGAAGAGCAACGATATCGAGAACTGTGAATGTTCCGTCAGCATTGACATCGCCGCGCAGCGGTTCATCGGTCAGCACACCATCCTCGCTCGCTGCCTCCGCCAGAAGGTACACAAGCACAGCATTTCCGTAAACCGTATGTTCATTGCATACCCAGTCATTCTGACTGTTCAGATAGCATTTCGCCGCGAATCTGGAATAGGTTTTCAGCGCCGTATAATTCGGTCCCTGCGGCAGATAGCCATCGGGAATCCGATCGATGCCGTCATTTTCATAGATCTGGCTGTAGATCGTCTGGATGCTGTTCTCACCGCAGCCGGATACGAAGCTCAGGCTCAATGGATTTGCACCGAGCAGCCACGAGAGGGAGGTTTCTGCACATTGCAGGGTACGGCTGTCATCCAGATTCAGAATCCTGTCCGTAACCGAAAGCCCCATTGCCATGTTGCAGATCTCTGCGGTGATGCCTCTGAAGTAGTTGCCCTTATGCAGCGGCACGCCCCAGATATTGTTTTCCCACTTGGTTGTCAAAATGATTTCACGCCATATGTCAATTTCATCTGCAAGCCACTGCACAACCTGCGCATCAGTATCCTCGCACAGAAGATAATGCCAG
>JAZQAA010000364.1:0-2985 GCA_045544975.1 Oscillospiraceae bacterium
AGCCAAGGAGTTGGTGCCCATTGTTGTCTTCCTAAGACCGCTTGGCCTCCGACTTCTCTGATTATGATGTCAGGCTATCTGCTTTACGAATCACTCATTCTTGGCTATGGTGCTGCCGCACTGACTGCAATTCCGGCAAACTGCATCCAGGGCTTTACCGGATGTATCAGCGGTGTTGTACTCTCTCATATGATAGAAAAGAACGCCTTTATGAGAAAAATGCTTCAGGAGAAATAATATGACCATTCAGGAAACCATGTCATGGATTGAAAGTTTCAGCCACAGCGGAGCACCGATTACGGATCTGAGCCGGATTGCAGCCTTAATGCAGGCGCTCGGCAATCCGCATGAAAAACTCCGCTTTATTCACATCGCCGGAACAAACGGAAAAGGCTCCGTTGCAGAATACTGCACCAATGTTCTCACGGACTGCGGTTACCGCACCGGTACACTGACATCCCCCTTTATCCGGCATTACCGCGACAGAATTCGTCAGTGCGGTGAGGATATCCCGGAGGATGCACTTTGTGCAGCCGCTGGGGAAGTTGCTTCTGTCACGGATTCCGAGTCCTACTCCCAATTTGAAATCACGATGGCAATTGCATTCCTCTATTTTATCCGTGAAAAGGTCGATATCGTCGTCCTCGAAACCGGCATAGGCGGTCTGGTGGATTCCACCAATATCATCCCGCCGCCCATTCTGAGTATTATTACTTCCGTTTCCATGGATCATATGCAGCTGCTTGGAACGACCATTGAGGAAATCGCTGTGCAGAAGGCAGGTATCCTCAAGAAAGGAAGCGAAGCGGTGTTCTCCGCTGACAGCAAACCGGACGCACTTCGTATCCTTACAAAAACCGCTGCAAAGCAGAATTGCCCCTTCGTCATTCCGGATTATCAAGACTGCCGGATAGAACAATGCAGCCTGACCGGCAATCGCTTTTCCTATCAAGGAAATTCCTATACAACTCAAATGGGCGGTCAGCATCAGATCCAGAATGCTCTGACGGTCCTTGAAGCGGTGGAGATTCTGGGCCGTAAAGGCTTTGCACTGCCGCAGGAGAAGGTAGCAGCCGCACTTGCACGAACCAGTGTTCCGGCGCGGATTCAGATTTTGCAGGAGGATCCCCTGATTGTCCTTGACGGAGGTCACAATGCTGATGGAGTTGGTGCACTGGTGCGACTTCTTGATGCAAGCGGTGTGGATCAGTGGATCGGCATCTGCGGTATGGTTGGGACAAAGGATCAGGATTCTGCCGCATTTCAGCTTGCACTTGCTCTGCAGCAGGTGATCTGTGTGGACGGCTTTTCTGTCCGCGCACTGCCAAAGGAACAGCTTGCTGCTGCATTCCAGCGTGAACATCTGCAAGCGGTTACAATGGAACTGCAGGAAGCGCTGCCCCATGCGATTGCAATGGCAAAGGCCTCAAACAGTGCCATTGTGATTTGCGGCTCGCTCTACCTTGCCAATTATTTTCTGGATAGGGGAGAGGGTTCATGCAGCTGATTATCGAAATTATTCTCACTGTCGCAGTTATTCTTGTGCTGCTGTTCGTCAGCGGTGTCAGCTGGGCGACAATGCAGATCATTCTTATGTGGGGGTTCACTTTTTTGGTTTGTGGAATTGCGCTCCTCTTCCTTGTCAGTGTTGTGTTCCTTCTTCTGGGAAAACGCCATGAAGCGAGATTCCTGCGGATTGAAAAAGCCGGTAGGTTGGGAGGCCATGCCGTCTACCTGATTGATGGGGAAGAGAAAATGAATTGGTACCCCGCCGAGGATTGTTTTCGCCGTCTGATCTACTGTGATCGTATAACAAGGGCGGTTGTCTGGAATAAAGGAAAGCTGTACCTTCTTTTTGACTGGTATAGCATGATCATTGCTGCCATCGGCTTTCCTGTATTTACCTATTTAGCGATAAGACTGTTGTTTTTCATGCAGGCTTTTACTTGAAGAGCGTGTAAAACCTTTGTTAAATCCGGATGATTCACAGAAATTTCATGGATTTTTACCATTGTTTATGCTATACTGAATAAAACACTTTACAGTGTTAAAATGATAAGGAGTGTATGATTCTTGAAAAAACTGATTATGACCATGATCAACGGCTTCTGTATGGCACTTGCAGACAGTGTGCCCGGTGTATCCGGCGGTACAGTTGCCTTTCTCATGGGCTTTTATGATGACTTCATCGGCTCTCTCAACGATCTGATGACCGGAAATCTTGCTGCAAAAAAGAAGGCAGTCATCTACCTGCTCAAGCTCGGTGTTGGCTGGGTTATCGGCTTCGGAGCCTGTGTCCTGATTCTGACCTCGGTCTTTGAATCACACATTTATGAAATTTCGTCCCTGTTCATCGGCTTCATTCTTTTCGCCATTCCGATTGTGATTATGGAGGAAAAGAAATGTCTCCGCGAGAAACCATGGATGGCGTTCATGGTGCTGATCGGAGCTGCCGGCGTTGCTGCACTGACCTTCTTTACCTCTGGCGGCGGTAATGCGTTTAATATCGATGCCGGCGGTATCGGAACCTATCTCTATGTATTCATGGCAGGTGCCATCGCGATCTGCGCAATGGTGCTGCCGGGCATTTCCGGCTCCACGCTGCTGCTGATCTTTGGTCTTTACATCCCGATCATGAATTCCATCAAGGAGATCATGACCTTTGATTTCACACATTTTGGAATTCTGTGTGCCTTTGGTCTCGGTGTTATCGTTGGTATCGCTTCCATCGTCCGTGCCATCCGTGTCGCACTGGAAAAACAGCGCAGTGCCACGGTTTACCTCATCATCGGCATGATGCTCGGTTCCCTCTATTCCGTAGTGATGGGACCGACCACGCTCACGGATGAGAATGATGTTGCGCTCGGACTTGCTCCCCTTGGTCTTGACACCTTCAGCATTCTGTTCTTCCTGATCGGCGGTGTCATCATCATCGGTATGCAGCTGCTCGGCAAAATGAAAATGGACAAGTCGGATCGTAGCCAT
>JAZQAA010000365.1:0-6716 GCA_045544975.1 Oscillospiraceae bacterium
CATGGCTACGATCCGACTTGTGGAGATGCGCGAGGTTGCAGAGATTCTACGCTACGCGACCAAGGACAGCCTTGTGGTTCTTGACGAGGTCGGCAGAGGAACCTCTACCTTCGACGGTATCAGTATTGCAAGAGCCGTTGCAGAGTATATCTGTACTGCTCGCAATCTTGGCTGCAAGACGCTGTTTGCGACCCATTATCATGAACTGATTGCACTTGAATCCATGGTGGAGGGCATCCGTAATTACAGTGTTGCTGTCAAGAAGGGAAGGGATGGAATCCGTTTCCTTCGTAAAATCGTCCCAGGTGGAACGGATGACAGCTATGGTATTGATGTTGCAAAGCTTGCAGGACTTCCGACCAAGGTGCTCGGGCGCGCCCGTCAGCTCCTGACAGAGCTTGAAGCCCAGGCGGCGTCTGCAGAGCACAAAAATGCCGAAACCGATATACAGATCAGCTTCGGCAGCCAGACGGAATCGGAGATTCCCGACCGCCTGCGCCGTACCAATATCGGTGAGCTGACCGATGCAGAATGCCGTGAGCTTCTGGAAGAACTGGCGGCAATGCTGAATTCATGATAAGTTCAAGCTGTTAGAAAGGAGAACCGATGGCTGTTATTTCCGTGCTGGATAAAACTGTTTCTGAGCTGATCGCTGCAGGCGAAGTCATTGAACGCCCTGCATCCGTTATTAAGGAACTGGTAGAGAATTCCATTGATGCCGGTGCACGGCATATTGTTGTGGAAATCAAAAACGGTGGAACGACCTTCATGCGTATTGCAGACGATGGCTGCGGCATGTCAGCCGAGGATGTTCCGACGGCTTTTCTGCGCCATGCGACGAGCAAAATTGCAGAGAAGGCAGATCTTGACACGATCTGTACACTCGGCTTCCGCGGTGAGGCACTTGCATCCGTTGCAGCAGTTTCCAGAGTCACGGTTCTCACCAAACGCCGTGAGGATCCGATGGGTACAAAGTATGAGATCGCCGGTGCGGATGCCGGAATTCCCGAAGAATGCGGCTGCCCTGACGGTACGACGCTTCTCATCAAGGATCTCTTTTTCAATGTTCCGGCACGAAAGAAATTCATGAAACGGGACACTGCAGAGGGGAATGCGGTTGCACAGATTATCCAGAAAATTGCCATTTCTCATCCGGAAATCGCCTTCAAATTTATTCGCGATAATAAGCTGGAATTCCATTCTGATGGTACCGGCTCGCTGTTTACCGCGATCCATGCTGTTTACGGTAAGGACTTTGCCCGTGATTTGCTTCCTGTTGATCATGAACAGGACGGCATTACTGTCAAGGGCTATGTCATCAAGCCGCTCTATGCGAAAAATAACCGCAGTTTCCAGAATTTCTTCGTCAATACACGATTTGTTCGCTCACGGGTGTGCAGTGTGGCGCTCGAGAGCGCCTATGAGAATCTGCTCATGACGGGAAAGTTCCCGGCTTGCGTGCTGCTGCTCGATCTGCCGCCGGATTCTCTTGATGTCAATATTCATCCTGCCAAGGCAGAGGTGCGCTTCTCCGATGAAAAAACAGTCATCAATGCAGTGTATTTTGCTGTGAAGAATGCCCTTATGAAGGCGGGACTGATTTATGAATTTAAGACATCCTCCCCTTCGAAGGACTGGTATGCAAAGCCGGTGGAATCCCCCGTCTATACCCAGCAGCCCCTTATTCCGGATCCGCCCCCTGCGCCCGTTCGTCCTGCGGCGCCGGAGGTGAAGTCCCAGCCGATTTCTTCCAGCGCAATGCCGTTTTCTGTACCGGAACGCAAGCAGCCGGAGGTACAGAAAAAATTACCGGAAACGAGTCTGTTTGCAGATCATAAGCCCCCTGTTTCTCCGATTTCTTCCGGGGATTTCTCCGAACCGGAGCTGCCGACAGAACAGGAAAGCGTTTCGGTGCCGGAAAGCACCCCGTCCCAGCCAGTGCAGCCGGCAGCTCCGCCTGTACAGGAGCTTCAGACGGATCCCTTCCCGGATGTCAAGGTGATTGGGGAGCTGTTTGCCAATTACATTCTTGCGCAGTCCGGCGAGACAATGATTATCATTGATAAACACGCTGCGCATGAGCGCGTTATTTTTGAAAAACTGCGCCGTGACAACTGCAAGCAGTACCAGCAGATGCTCCTTGAGCCGAGCAGGGTGCTGCTGACAATGGATGAATTTTCTGCGATGGAAGGGCAGCAGGAGCTGCTTGACCGTCTGGGCTTTGCATTCGATTTTTCGCAGAAGCCCTACATTGTGACGACTGCTGCTCCCGTTTTCTTTGATGGCCTTAATATTGACGAAATTGTCGGCGAACTTGCACACAATTTGTTTCTTGGTAAGGTCAATCCCCAGACGCATCTGCTTGATGATATGCTACATGAGCTTGCCTGCAAATCTGCCATCAAGGCGAATGATAAGAATTCTATCGAGGAACTGCAGGCGCTTGTTGAACAGGTGTGCCGGGACGAGAATATCCGGCATTGTCCTCACGGCAGACCGGTGATGTTCACAATGTCCAAATATAATCTTGAAAAACAGTTCAGACGGAGGGTGTGATTGATGAGAAAACAACCAGTTCTGGCGGTTGTCGGTCCAACTGCCTCCGGGAAAACAGCCCTTGGAATTGCCCTTGCACAGCGTTTTGACGGCGAGATCATTTCTGCTGATTCCATGCAGATTTATGAAGGACTGGATATTGCGACTGCCAAGCCCACACCGGAGGAAATGCAGGGGGTTCCGCATCATCTGATCAGCGTGATTCCGCGGGATCGTTCCTTTTCCGTAGCAGAATATGCAGAGCTTGCAAAGCAAAAAATTGCTGAGGTTGCTGACAGGGGAAAGCTGCCCATCCTGGTTGGAGGCACAGGACTCTATGTCGATAGTCTTCTCCGCGGTATGCAGTTCACAGACGAGGGCAATGATCCGGTTTTGCGTGAGAGCCTGTACGAGAGAGCAAAGCAGGAGGGAAAGGAATCGCTCCATGCGCAGCTTTTGTCCCTTGATCCGGAAGCAGCAGCTGCGATCCACCCCAATAATCTGGTGCGGGTTGTTCGTGCGCTGGAGGTCTGCTTGTCAAGCGGCAGAAAATTCTCCGAAATCAAAGCGGAAAATGCCGCAGCACCTTCTCCCTATGATACCCTTCTGATCGGACTTGATTATGAGGAGAGAGAGGTTCTCTATGAGCGTATTAACCACCGTGTGATCAAGATGCTGGAATCAGGGCTTCTGGAAGAGGCGCGCGCTGTGTGGGAAGCAGGGGACTCCGGTACCGCTGCCAATGCCATTGGCTGCAAGGAACTGACGGATTTTTTTGAAAATCGTTCTTCTCTGGAAGCGTGTATTGAAAAAATCCAGCAGGAAAGCCGCCGATATGCAAAGCGTCAGCTCACTTGGTTTCGTCGAAATGATCAAATTCAATGGTTGATATTGGGTAAAAATGATGAAGTGCAAGAAATTTTCAAAAAAGCTGAAAAAATCGTAGCCAAAAAGAAAAATTTGTGGTATAATAAATCATAAGTGTTTTTATTGATACTCCGGGGATGCAGAGCGGCGGACTTTTTTATGCCGTTTATGCCGGAGTGAATAAAAGCAGGAAGTTCGCGCCATCAGCGCGAAATCAGAAAGAAAACATCCCATAGGATGGGAGAAGGAGCAAACATAATGAATAAGATGATGAATTTGCAGGACACATTTCTGAATCAGGCTCGCAAGGAAAGAATCCTCGTGACAACCTACCTTGTGAATGGATTCCAGTTCAAGGGCATCGTGAAGGGCTTTGACAATTATGTTGTCATCTTCGACTGTGCCGGTCAGCAGCAGATGGCGTACAAGCACGCAATTACAACCATTGCGCCGTCCAAGCCGATTTCCATTCTGGAAGCTGAAGACAAATCCGAATAAAAAGCCGGTGATACAATGAATTCAGAAATGCTGAGAATCGTCCTTGGACTTGTGGCAGTCTTTATTATTCTGACTGTTTTCAATGTTGTTTTTCAGTTTTTCTCCAAGGACTATACAACGGAAACCGCCCTTCTGTCGTCGGGTAATGAATCCGAATCCGTTCAGGGCGTGTTCATCCGTGATGAGCAGGTGATTACTTACAGCGGTTCTGGCGTGATCAGTTATGAGGTTTCTGACGGCGGAAAGCTCGGTATTGGCTCCGTGATTGCCAATATCTACGCTTCTGAGAGCCAGATTCAGATCAAGCAGCGGATTGCGCTGCTTGAAAATGAGCTTTCGCTCCTTCAGCGTATTTCCAACCCCGGAACCACACAGACGGCACAGCCGTCCAATATCTCAGGTCTGTTTGATGAGACCTACCGCAGTTTTCTGTTCAGCCGTGAGAAAGGTGATCTTTCCAATCTCCAAACCCAGCGAGAGGAAATGGTTGTGCTCCTGAGCACCTACCAGCTTGTCACACAGAGTGATATCAGCTACGATGCAAGGATGGAGAGCATTCAGTCGGAAATCACCTCCCTTTCTATGGCACAGTCCGCTCCGATGGATACCATTGTTGCGGACAAGTCATCCTACTTTGTCAGCTATGCGGACGGCTATGAGAGTGTATTGACTTTGTCCGGTATTGACAAACTGACAGCGGACCAGCTTCAGGGAATTACGGATCACCCCTCCGAGGACGCTTCCATTGTCGGAAAGATGATTGACGGCTATGAATGGGCATTGGCGGCAGTTGTGGACAATTCCGCGAAAGTGTACGAGCTTGGCGATACAGTCACACTGAAGTTCACCTCTACCTCCGATATTGTGAAGGGGAAGATTGTGAAGCTCGACAATGCTGCCGGAGATGCACAGACGCTGATGGTTGTTCGCTGCGAAGAGCTGACCTACGATCTCGTACAGCATCGTGTTGAGCTTGTGGAGATTATCCGTGGTGAATATGAGGGAATCATGGTGCCGCGAAGCGCGCTGCATTTTAAGGAACTGACAGAAACCGTTACAGATCCGGAAACAAAGGTGGTTTCTGAAGTGACGACCAATTACAGAGGTGTTTATGTCCTCAATGGTGAACAGCCGGAATTTCGAAAGCTGGATGTGATCTATGAAGGCAAGGATTATGTAATCTCTGCACAGGTTGCCGATAATGACTACCTGCTGCTATACGATTCCATTATTACGAAAGGAATTGATGCAGATGGCAAATGAGTTTTCCTATGTGAAGGAGAATTACCAGCGGATTTGTGAGAAAGCTGCAGCTGCTGCAATCAAAAGCGGCAGGGATCCGAAGGAAATTACCATTATGGCAGTAACCAAGACGGTTGCTCCCGAAATTGTCAATTATGCTGTAGACTGCGGCATTACACTTCTTGGTGAAAACCGCGTACAGGAGTACCAGTCTAAAAAGGAGAGCTATCGTCCTGGAATTCCGGTGCATTTCATCGGACATCTGCAGGCGAATAAAGTCAAATATCTGATCGGCAATGTGGAGATGATTCAGTCAGTGGATCGTATGTCCCTTGCCAATGAGATCGAAAAATGTGCCGCAAAGCACGGAATCATCCAGAATGTTCTTCTGGAGGTCAATATCGGCGGAGAGGAAAGCAAAAGCGGCGTACAGCCGGAGCTGCTGCCCGATCTTCTGGAACAGGTTGCACAGCTGCCCCATGTTCATGTGTGCGGTCTGATGACCATTCCTCCGCCAATACAGGATTCCCGCTGCCTTGAGGCAATGCGCCGTCTGTTTGAACAGATGGATGCAAGGAAGGTGCCGAATACCGAAATGAAGATTCTCTCCATGGGAATGTCGGGCGATTATGAACAGGCGATTGCCTGCGGCTCGAATCTCGTCAGAATCGGATCCGCGTTGTTCGGCGCAAGAGTTTATTAAGTTCAAAAGGTGGCCGTATGCACCAAAAGAAATTGACACATACGGAGAATGGAGAAAGCTATGAAAATTTTTGACAACATGAAGGAATTCTTTTTCCCGTCCGATATGTCGGAGCAGGCAACCGGTTCTGTGGGTGCACCGCATCATGGTTATGAAGAAATGCAGCCTGAAAGAGCTCCCGGCTCCAACATTGTAAATATTCAGGCAACTGCACAGCTGCAGGTTGTTCTTGTAAAGCCTGAGGCTTTCACAGATTCCAAGGCAATTGCAGATCATCTGATCAGCAGAAAGACTGTTGTCCTGAACCTTGAAGCAACTTCTCCTGAGAACAGAAGAAGAATCATTGATTTCCTGGTCGGCGTTTCTTATGCGATCAGCGGCAGCCTTAAGCCTGTTGCAAATCTGACCTATATCATCACTCCTTACAATGTCGGCTTCATTGGTGATGATCTGGCGGCAGAACTGGAGAGCAACGGCGTGATCATCTGATCATGCTAAGTGATAAAAAACAGCAGGAAGCAGACCGGATTCTCCTTGCCCATGTGCAGGATATGGTGCGGCGGGGTGCCTATCGGGGCTTTACCGCTTTTCTCGATATGCGGCAGTACACCCTGATTACCAGGCACCTTACATCCGGTACCTACCGCTTTTACGGTGGTTATCCCGAAGCACAGCGCGGAATGCTCTGTGTTCATCCGATGGATCTTCCACCGGAGGATGCAGAATATCCCATGGTTTGCGTAACCATGACTTATCGTGAAGCAGACCAGCTGACACATCGTGGTGTGCTTGGAAGTATCTTCGCACTGCTGGTGCTCCCCCTTACTGTCGGGGATATCATTGTCTGTCCCGGCTGTATCCAGTGCTTTCT
>JAZQAA010000366.1:0-10094 GCA_045544975.1 Oscillospiraceae bacterium
GTTATGGTCTACGCCGTGGATGCCGGAACACTCCGTGCCTGCATGGATACGGACGGCGATGGGACTTTCGAAACAGTGATTGCCGAAAGCAGCGGCGCAATGGGCGATGCAGACTCGAACGGAATCGTAGATGCAACGGACGCTTCCAGCATTCTGATTGCAGCAGCACAGGCAGGTGCGGGCGCAGAAAGCGGTCTGTTTGTCAGCCAGCAGAATGCCTCCGATGTGAACGGTGACGGTGCATTCAATGCAACGGACGCTGCACTGGTTCTGGAATATGCGGCTTACACCGGTTCCGGTGGGACGATGACGATTGAGGAATATCTCCATGTGGGAGCATAACGGCTGCTTTTACAATGAGTAGGAGGACTATGACAATGAAAAAAACACTCGCCTTCCTCACAGCTCTCACCATGCTCGGCGCCTGTGCTGCTGCACAGCCGGAAATCCTGACGCTCAGTTCCATCTCCGTTTCGGCAGAAGTAGTGGAAGGTACCTATGATGAGAATATCACCTACATGAATTATGGGGATCATATCGAGATTACGGATTGCTATTGGTATCGGCAGGGAACCATTGTGATTCCGGCTGCAATTGACGGTGTACCCGTGACAAAAATCGGGGACGGTGCATTCAAGGACTGCAAAGTGATGACGGGTATCTATCTTCCGGATACTGTGACAGAGATCGGTGATGAAGCATTCAGTGGTAATATTGCGATGTTTGCCATTCATTTGCCCAACAATCTGCAAAGCATTGGTGACAGCGCCTTTGCTGGTATTAAGGATATTGAATGCGTCCGAATCCCATCAAGCGTTCAGTACATGGGTGAGGAAGTGTTCAGGGACAGCTCCTTGAAGGCAATCTATCTGGGGGATGGCATTACAGAAATCAGTGCCGGCGCATTTGCCGGAGCTGCTGAGCTGGAGGAGCTCTATCTTCCGCCGAGTCTGAAGCGGATCGGCAGCAATGCCTTTGCGGGCTGTGATGCCTTGTCAAGAGTAACCTATCCCGGCAGTGCAGAAGAGTGGAATGCCATTTTCATGGGCAGCGGCAATGAAGCGCTTGCTTCTGCGCTCATCCAGTGTGAATACAACGATGGCGTTGTTGTGGAACGGGAGAACATCTTTGTAGAAAATGAAGACAACTGGAGTTTTAGAAATGGCGAAATTGATGCCTATGCACTGACGGATGAGCATTATGCCATGCTGACAGAGGGCTTATCAAATACGCAGAAAAGCGGTGTTGACAGTCTGTTGAACGGAACCTGCTATGGCTGCTGCTACGGTATGGCGGTTTCCTCTATTCTGGCGAGCGCTGGTTACCTTGATCCGTCCGATTTTTATGAGGGCGCAGAATGCCTGAATGATATCCCTTTGAATGAAACAGCAATCTCCGTTGTCTCCTATTACTTCATGACGCAGGAACTGTATATGCACTATGAGGCATATGGTACGGATCTGCGCGGCTATCAGACGGGTGACAGTCTCCGCAAGCTTCTGTACTGTCTGGAGGATGGATCCCCCACATTGATTAGCTTTTTTGTAACGGTCAATGATACAACGGGCTATGGCGGCGGTCATGCCATCGTGGGGTATGATGTGGAGTACGGCTCATGGGTTTATGGGGACACCACTTATGACGGCAGAGTGCTGACTTATGATAATAATGATAATACCTTCGCTGATGAGTACTGCCTGTATTTTAACAGCGAAACCTATGAAGCTGTGATTCCAGCTTACAATGAAGACGGTGTTGCACTGGCCTTTGTCACCGACGACCTGGATTATCTGAACTTCCAGGGTATGTATGCCCAGGGTACTGTCTACGAGGAGCCGGAGGAGTTTACCGCAATTCTCAGCTCCGATGTACTGCTAAACGATCACACACTGCAGGCTGCAAGAATTACCGATGGTACATGGACAGCTGACGGCGAGGTGGAAAGCACTGTGCTGACCGATGGAATTTTCCTGAAAATCGCGCTCCCCGATAAGGAGGACGGCTATGTGCTCACCTATGACCAGCCCCAGGATGCGGACACTTCCGTGTCCTATGAGAACCACCTGATCAGTGTGGACGGCACGGCTATCAGAGATTGCATGGCTTCTCCTGATGGTTATGCAGCAATGACGGGCGTGGCTTCTGATTATATGATGGAAATCGTTTCGAATGAAGGATATTATTACACAGACTGGTACGAGATTACAGTTTCCGGTCATGCAGACAGCGCTTCCTTGGAAATGACGGAGGATGGCTATCTTCTCACTTCGGACAATCTGCAGGAGATCACCGCACTTGCAAAGAATGACAATGCTGAAGCGTCCCTGACCTTCTCGACTGATGCAGAATCCGTTTTGCTCTATGAGGTGAATGAAACCACCCTCGCTGCAGCGATTGATACGGACGGTGACGGTACCTTCGAGACGACGATTGCACAGAGCCAGTATCTGGGTGATGTGAATCTGGACGGCAGCGCAGATGCAACCGATGCATCAGAAATTCTGGTTGCGGCAGCTGCAGAAGGCTCCGGAAATGACAGTGGTTTCACTGATTCCCAGAAAGCAAATGCCGATGTGAACGGTGATGGTGCATCCGATGCAACGGACGCTGCACTGGTTCTGGAATATGCGGCTTACACCGGTTCCGGTGGGACGATGACGATTGAGGAATTTTTGAAGGAGAGGTAAGCTCTACTCTCTTCACCACGCTTTGCAGATATCTGCAGGGCGTGGTTTTCTGTGTCTTTCAATATTTTTTCAGAAGGGTGAAACATTTTCCATAGCTATACCGTCTTACTATTGAAAGCGGCTTTCAGGAAAAGGAGGTGAAGATATGACCGAGCAGCAATTGGAAACATCCGTCAAGGAACACAGGGGGACGGTGTTCCGGCTGGCATACAGCATGGTGAAAAACCGCGAGGATGCGGATGATATTACACAGGAGGCTTTTATCCGGTTGTATCTTTCCCATGAGCAGTTCAGCACAGGGGAAAACTGCAAGGCGTGGCTCATCCGTGTGACGATCAACCTCTGCAAGGATCTGCTGCGCAGTGCATGGCACAGGCACAAGGCGGAATTTGTGGACAACATAGTTCTGGAAAGTCCTGAGGAAGGCACTCTGCTTGAGTCCATCCGGCAACTCCGACCCGAATACGGTGCCGTGATCTATCTGTTCTATTATGAGGGCTACTCCACAGAAGAAATTGCAGCAATCCGGAAAACAACTCCTGCTGCTATCCGCACCCGTCTTACCCGTGCAAGAAAACAACTGAAAACATTACTTTCAAAGGAGGGTTCTGTATGAAACAGGAATACAACCAGTTATTTGATAAAATCGAATCCGGCATGAGCGATGAAGCATTCTTCGAAGAGACGCTCAGAAAGGCAGAAACCATGCAGCGCAGAAAGCGCATCCGTAAAACATCCTTCATCGTTCCGGCGGCAGCAGCGGCAGTGCTTGCAGTCGGTACCATCGGTGTCGGCGCGGCATATGGATTTTCGCATCTGTCCGACCTGTTCGGCAGCCGTGAGAATCTCTCATCCGAAATCCAATCGAATGTCTATGAGGACAGCGACGGCCATGTGAAGGTGACGGTTGAGCAGCTCCTGAGCGACGGCAGACGCATCCATGCGGCAGTACATTACGAGGCACTTGACGAAACGGGCGCGCAATGGCTTGCGGAGAAGGAATTTGCGCAGGATCATCTCGCATCCAGTGAAACCATCAACATCAAGGCAAGCGTCACGGGTATGGAATACGGCATGAACGAATGGGGCAGCATTGAGCTTACCGAGCAGCGCACGGAGACCGACCGCTACTTCTATGTGCTGGGCGGAATGCATGAAACGATCTGGGATGCGCCGGATCTGATGGGCACCTTCACCTATCCTATGCCGGACGGTCAGCGCAGTGCGGAGGTGGACATTAGCGGCACCATGGATGTCCGCACCTACACGATCGAGGGCGAGGAAGCGTGCAGTCATTTCGTACAGCCGACCTGCTTGCAGATCTCGGAGCTTTCCTACACGCTCTACGCACAATCCCTGACTCCGCTGACAGAGCGCATTGACCATGAGGACGGCGGCTATACGCTTCGATCCACACTCACCGATGAAGATCGTGATGATCTGTACGGAACAAAGGTGCAGCTTGTTTTCTCCGACGGCACAACGCTGCCGCTTGAACCGCTGTACAGCGAGGCAGTGGAGCCGGATGAAGCAAACGGCTATTCCGACTATATCTGGAAGGCCGGCGAGATCTTCAATACCGAAGCGCCGAACAACTGCTGGGAGCATGACTACAACATTTCCTTCTCACTGGACGAGATCACAGGCATTGAAATCAGCGGCGTATATTATGAACTGACTGCGGAATAACCGCGGCAAAGTGCCCCTGCCCTATGCAGGGGTGCTTTTGCGTCTTTTTCTTCCGATGGATTGACAAAAATGGGATTTTGTTGTATCATAAGATTATCAGAAAAACCAAACTTCGACAGGAAAGGCTGACTATGGCAACGAATTCTTCCATGCGAAAAAAACGCAGCGTCCGCTGGGAACGACTGATTCCGGCAGTACTGCTGCTGATCATACTGATTTATGGGCTTGTGCTGATTTTCACCCACAAGGAACCTTCCCAGAGTGCGGATCTTCCGGCACAGAATACTGTCTCTGCGACCGATCCGGCACCAACTGTTCCCGCAGCAACGGAAAGCTCCGAAACCGTGCCGTCAACAGAAGTGACGGAAGAGACAGAAGAGACCACAGAAGCCTTTCAGCTTCCCACTGCACCGGCAGTGATTCCGGATTTCGTCAAGCTCGATGTTCCCTACTATTCCCAGAAGGATCTGCTGCCGACGGGCTGTGAGCTTGTCAGTGCCAAAATGCTGATGGAATATTATGGCACAGCAGTGGATATCAACACCATCGTCGAGAACACCACCAGTGTCTACCCGAAGGGAATCGACGGCAGAAGCTATGCACCAACTCCGGACAGGGCATTCATAGGAAGTCCGTGGGACGAGACAAGCTTCGGCTGTTTTCCGCCCGTGATTGTGGAAATGATGAACAAGCTTCTCCTTGACGGTTCCACGGCAGTGGATACGACCGGGATGGAGCTGCAGGAGCTTTGTGACATTTATCTTGCGCAGAATCAGCCCGTGCTGATCTGGGCAACCATCAGTATGCTGGAAACCTATCCCGGCATTCCGTGGTATCTTCTGGATGAAGAGGGCAACACAACGGACGAAATTTATTACTGGCCCGCCAACGAGCACTGTCTGGTGCTTGTCGGTTATGACAGTCAGAACTATTACCTCAACGATCCCTACGGCGGCAGAGGGCTTGTCACCTATTCCAGGGAGCTTGTGGAAACACGGTTTGCCGATATGGGTAAATGCAGTGTGGTGATTGTGGAGAATTGAAAAGTACAGATCGAAAAGGGAGCTTTATGCTCCCTTTTCATGTATGACTTGCCAAACAATTTCTAATATGCTATAATTAAGAAAAAACAAGAGGGGGATTTTCCATGAAGATTCAAAAAATAGCAGCGGCATTCACTGCCTGCGCACTCCTGCTGGGTGCTGCGCCATGCCTTCCGGCAGTGCAGGATGCTGCACTGATTGCATCTGCCGAAACCTACGGCGTACTGACCTACACCAGCACCGAGACGGAGATCACCATCACGGACTGTGATGCCTCTGCGACATCCGTCACCATTCCATCCGAAATTGACGGACTTCCCGTCACTGCCATCGCAAACAGCGCCATCCGCGATTGCACCGCACTTACCTCCGTCAGCATTCCTGGCAGCGTTACAAGCATCGGTGATCAGGCGTTTTCCGGCTGCACAGCGCTGACCACTGTAAGGCTGATTGAGGGAATCTCTTCCATCGGCACACAGTCCTTCTACGGATGCACTGCGCTGCGCTCCCTCACCCTTCCGGCAAGCATCACGACCGTTCCCGGCAATGCCTTCCAGTTATGTGAAAGCCTTGTCTCCATTGCTGTCGAGGCGGGGAATCCTGCCTTCACCGCTGTGGACGGCTGCCTGTATACCGCCGACGGCACAACGCTTGTCTGCTGTCCCGGCGGCTACACAGGCACGCTCACCATTCCCGACGGCGTGACCACTGTCGGACCCTATGCCTGTGACAGCTGCACAAAGCTCACCGGCATCGCATTTCCCGACAGCATCACAGCAATCGGCAACTGCGGTTTTGAGCGCTGCAGCAGCCTGACTACCGTTACCCTCCCTGAGGGCGTCACAACACTCGGAAGGAACGCCTTCTCCATGTGCCGAGCGATGACTTCCATTACTCTGCCGGCAAGTATCACACTGATCAAGGACAGTGCCTTCCTTAACTGTACGGCGCTCACGGATGTGTATTTTACCGGAACACAGGCGCAGTGGGATGTCCTTGCTGCTGCGGAGGATGCGGCATCGAACACCTTCCTGTTCAGGGCAGAGCTGCATCTTATTGACGCGCAGGGCAGCGTGTCCCTCGGTGATCTCAATACCGACGGCATGGTCGACGCCACCGACGCATCCGCGCTTCTGATCGCTGCGGCGAATGCCGGCTCCGGTGCGGAATCCGGTCTGACTGCTGCGCAGGAAGCCGCTGCTGACTTAAACGGCGACGGCGCATTTGACGCAAGTGACGCTTCCCTGATTCTCATGTACGCAGCGTATACAGGATCGGGCGGAACGATGACGATTGAGGAATTCCTTGCGCAGATGTAAGCCCTCCGGATAAACAAGAACAATACAATTGCCCCTCCCGCATTTGTGCACTTTTCACAAAACGGGGGGGTAATTTTGTAAGTTTACCAAAAGTATCCAAGCAGCAAAGAAAAAGCTTGCTTTTTTCTTTGCCGCTTGCTATAATTAAATTAAACAAACCACGGAATTGTGGGAATAGAAAGGATGATCACTATGAGGAAACGATACCATTTCATTGCAGGACTGACTGCTTGTATTGTGCTGCTCTCCAGCACACCGGCCTTCGTCTTTGCGGCGGATACGGCGCCGGTGGCTTCTGCAAAATCACAGGACGACACCGAAGACCTCTCCTATACAAGTGATGGGACCTGCATCACCATCATCGGATGCGATTACGAAGCCCTCAGTGTAGAGATCCCTTCTGAGATCAACGGTCTTCCGGTCACAAAAATTGGCGAAGAAGCGTTCTCTCCATGCTATCTTCTGGAAACGATCGCCATTCCGGACAGCGTGACAGAAATTCATCCCACTGCATTCGCAGGCTGCAATGAACTGTTCTCCATCACGGTCGATGAGAACAATACTTCTTTCTGCAGCATTGACGGCGTTCTGTATGACAAGGAAATGACCGCACTGCTTTGTTGTCCCACCACCTATCCGGATGCACTTGTTCTGCCGGATACCATTACAACAATCGGTGATTACGCTTGCAGCGGCAGTCGTCTGATCCCGTCTGTTTCGATTCCCGAAACAGTCACTTATATCGGTTCAAACGCCTTTTTTAACTGTGCCTCCGTTTCTGAACTGACCGTTCCCGCAGCAGCTGTCTTCATCGGTGAGGATGCGTTCATCTGCTGTTATGCGCTGACCGCGATCCATGTTGCAGAGGACAATCCTAATTACGCGAGCATTGACAATTGCCTCTATGATAAAGCCGGTACCACGCTGATCTGCTGTCCCGGCGGTATGCCCGATGTTTTCACCATCGCTGATCACACCACGACGATCGGAGATAAGGCGTTCTACGGATGTAAACAGCTTCTCTCCGTGAATATTCCCGCAAGTGTAACCACGATCGGCGATCGTGCATTCCAAAACTGCTTAGTAATGACGGACATCTCATTGCCAGACAGCATCAACACCGTCGGCGAAGGTGTATTCTATAGCTGCCAAAAGCTCAGCTCCGTCGAGCTGCCGGACAGCATTACAGCAATCCCCAAGGAAATGTTCCGCTATTGCAGAAGCCTTGCATCCATTACGATTCCGGACAGCATCACCTATCTTGGCGAAGATGCGTTCTATCAGTGCAATGCACTCACCCATGTAACCGTTCCGGACAGCGTTACCAGTATGGGCGAAGGGGTATTTTCTTGGTGTGCCGGCCTGGTCTCTGTCGATCTTCCGGCATATATCACTGAAATCCCAGCCGGTGCCTTTGGCTTATGTACCTCCCTCGAATCCATTATCATTCCGGATGGTGTGACAACGATCGGAGGCGGCGCATTTGTACGCTGCTTTGATCTTTCTTACATCAATATTCCGGATGGTGTAACAACAATCGGCGATGGTGCGTTTGATTTATGCAACCAGCTTTCCTATGTCATCATCCCGCTCAGTGTCACAAGCATCGGAGATTCTGCATTCCAGACGCTCGTGAATCTGTTCGATGTCTACTACCCCGGTACGGAAGAGCAATGGAATGCGATCCATATCGGAGAGCATAATACAGATCTTGAAAATGCATGGATGACCTATAACTATGTCCTTTCGCTCGGCAACCTCAACGGCGATGCACATATTGATGCGATTGACGCAACCTGGCTGCTGCATATGGCATCCTACGAGGGCTCCGGTATTGACCCTACACGCAGCATGAAGCCTGAAGTTGTTGCCGTAGCTGATGTCAACGGCGACGGCGCATATAATGCCAACGATGCCTCCATCGTTCTGATGTATTCGGCATACTGCGGCGCGGGCGGAACACTCACCATTGAGGAGTTTCTTGCCAGCTGATCATACTTTCATAGAAAAGCTCCGGTTTTGAAAAACCGGAGCTTTTTTTATTGCAAAACCGGCTGGAACTGCCTGCCCTCAAGGGCGGCGGCAATGGTTTCCGGCAGAAGGGTGAAATCCGCCACAAGGGATGTCGGCTTCTTTGCCGCATCGTCCTGCGAAAGGGGAACAAAATAATAGTGCTTCATATTGGCAAGCTGCCCGATATGCTTGGCACTTCCGGCAAGCGCATCATTGGACGCAACCGCGAGAACCACAGGTCTTCCGCTGCGCAGGTGGGATTTGACTGCCATTGTGACAGGCGTATCCGTAATGCTCAGCGCAAGCTTTGAGGCGGTATTTGAAGTACAGGGAACCACTGCCATGACATCCGTCAGCTGCAGGGGACCAATGGGTTCGGCATCCTCAATGGTGCAGATCACCTTCTGTCCTGCAATCTGCTCAAGCCGCTCCCGCTGTGCAGCGGCCGTCCCGAAGCGAGTGGAGATCTGTGCTGCGTGATAGGACATAATCGGCAGCAGCGTTGCGCCGCAGGACACGAGGTATTCCGCCTGGGCAAGTGCATGGTGAAAGGTACAGAATGACCCTGTCATGGCAAAGCCAATTCTGACACCTTGTAAATCAATCATCAGGAAATGCACTCCTTTCAGTGATACTTCAGCAGGAAGCGGCATCCGCCGATTCCTGCAATCTATGAATAATGGTATCGGCAATAATCATTCCTGCGGCAGCAGGAGCGGTTTTTCCCGGAAGGGACAGCGCATGGATGCGCTGACAGTGCGCAGGCGCATCCCAGTCCACACCGCCGGGACGGGAGGCAAGGTCAAGCACCAGTGTCTCCGCCGGAAGTTCTGCAAGAATGTCAGCATTCATTACCCTCGCAGGAATGGTATTGCAGAGAACAGAAAACTCCCCTGCATATTCCTTCAACTGCGAAAGCGGCAGCGTTTGGCATCCAATCATGGCAGCGCGCGCAAGCTCCGGATACTCCCGTGATGCAACCGTTACCTTTGCTCCAAGTCCGTGCAGGACAGCTGCAAGACGGCTGCCCACTCTGCCGAAACCCAGTACGAGTATCGGGCTGCCGAAAATCGTGGAGGGCAGCTGCTTTAACAGAATCTCCAGTGCTCCCTCCGCCGTAGGAACCGCATTGCGCACACTCAGCTCCTCGCAGGAAAAATAGTCGAATGTCTGAAGTCCTGCCTGACGGAACAGCGGCCCTGCCGAGCCGAATTTCCCGCCGAACACCATTCCGCCCGGTGCAGCCGCACTGCGCAGCAGTGAAAGAGGAATCCGCTCCTCTGCAAGCGGAGCATACAGCAGGCTTCCATCCTCTGAAACAGGCATGGGCAGCACCAGCACAT
>JAZQAA010000367.1:0-7647 GCA_045544975.1 Oscillospiraceae bacterium
CTTTGGCGGCGAGGGATTCTTCAACACGAGGATTTCAGGCCCCGGAAGAATCTGGCTCCAGACGATGCCCATTTCAAGATTTGCTCCCGCTGTTGCAAAATATGTTGTCAAATAAAATGTATTAAAAAATCCGGAAAGGCAATGCCTTTCCTTATTTTATTCATATTATTGAGCTGTCGATGCACCGACTGTGACTATAAAACCATCCGTATTGTTACCGGAAATTTCATAGGACGCATTGAGCGGTACAGGAACTTCTGTAATGCTGCCTTCAGAAGGAACATAGTACACTGTGTAGGTTGTATCACCGTAGGTATAGAAGAGCGGTACATGCAGCGTATGATTGCGCAGGTACGCATAATAGGAAGTCAGGGAAAGACTCTCCTGCTTCATGATGCCAGCATGGACTGCGCCGATATAGCGCAGATGATACGGTGCCGCTGTGACACCGGATTGTGCGGCATCGGACTCCTGATAGCTGAACACAAAGCCATATGTATGTGCATTTGCTGCAAGCCAATCGTGCTGTGTTTCCATTTTGCTGATCGAAGCATCCGCATTGAGAATGCACAGATCAACACAATAGCCAGTCGAACGATCCGGCAGTGCATCGGGATAGAGACTTCCCGGCACATTGTAGGGTTCGGTAGTACTGTAAACCATCAGATTGGCAGCACCGGTGGCATTCTGATAGGCAGTACCCAGCTGGTTCATTGCCAATACAAGGGCTTCCGTTCCGGCAAGATCCATTCTCTTCATGCGGTAGCTCTCGTTCTTTGCTGCGAAGGTCACAAGCTCAGGGGCAGTACCAGTGAACGGATAACTGCCATCCACCTGCACAAGCAGACCGGAATGAATCCGCACATCGTCCAACGGAACGGTTGTATAGCCGTCCGGAACATTGGTTTCAGAAGTTGTAAAGTCCATCACAGCTTCCTGAATCACAAGTCCATCGGTACTTTCTGCCGCAGACACATTTTCTGACGGATTCTCCGTCACCGTCTGCTGCATTGTAATCACACCCTCGGGCTCACCCATTGTGCGCTTGATCGCATCTGCAATCCAGATGCCAGCAATCACCAGCAGTGCAGCAGAAAAAAGTGCGCCCTGCGTCGACATTTCTCTGTTTTTCATATTCTGTTCTCCTGTTTCTTTTGTTCTTTATTTCTTTATCTCTTTTTATTGTGCTGTATCAGCAGAATTCGTCATATCCGTTGTGGTCTCTCCCGGTTCCAGAAGCGGGTAAGCTCCGGAATTCGTGATCAGATCATAGATACGGAACGAATCAAATACGGGCTTCCATTTGGTCAGTCCCATTGCAGTAACTGCAATATAGGTGTGACCGTCCGGTGTTTGTGCGTAGCTTGCAAGGCAATTGCCAGCTTCGTCGGTAAAGCCGGTCTTTCCACCAAGAATGGTAATTCCGGGAACCTCGGTTCCATACATTCTGGCAAACATTGTGCTGACCATCTGCAACCCTTCCGGATTCTGAGCAGTGGGCTGACCAGTGTGAATGTAGGTGGAAATAATCTGTTTGCACATGGGATTCTGGAGACAGTATTCCAGAATCAGTGCGACATCCACCACGGTACTATAATGGTTCGGATCATGCAGTCCGCTTGCATTGGTGAAATGGGTGTTCTTAAGTTCAAGCTCTGCAATTTTTTCATTCATCAGTTTCACGAATTCCGTTTCGGAACCGGCAACATACTGTGCAATTGCAGTCGTTGCATCCGCACCGGAAGGAAGTGCGGCGCCATAGAGCAGGTCGGTAATGGTACAAACCTCTCCGGTCTGGAAACCAGCCATGGAAGCCTGATTCTGATAAAGCGGTGAGAGAATCTCATCCGTCATGAGGAAGGTATCATCAAAACTCTTGTTTTCATCTTCTTCAATGGCTTCAATCGCAACAACCAGTGTCAGGAGCTTTGTCAGGGATGCAGGATAAATCACAGTACTGCTTCCCTTTTCTGCAATAACCTGATTCGCGTCAACATCAATCAGTACAGCATAGCCGGACTCGATTCCGGTTCCTATCTCGATGACATCACTGCCAACCACCGGATAGCTGACCGGTGCAGTGGGCGGTTCTGTCGGAGGTTCCGTTGTCGGCGGCTCTGTAACCATAACAGCGAGCGTTTCCTCCGGTGCACTCTGCTGGGGTTTCTTTTCAGTGGGATCCTGGAGAATTTTTACAATACCGTAAATTCCGGCAATGATAATAAAAATCATCAGGAACAACAATAAAAAGGCCTGCGGTGAAGCATGCCTGCGTTTTTTTCGGCGCTTTTGCTGCAACAATATCAACCTCATTTCTTTCTGCAGACGCAAGAAGCGACAATTATCATCATTTTCATATTTTATTATAACGCTTTTCGTCAGAATTGTCAACCGCTCGACAGGAATTTCAAGATTTTCAGAGTTTCGACCAAAACAGAAAGTCAGAAATCGCCTATGTGCGTTTTTACAATTCACAAAAATTGTGCATTTTGACGAAATTCTTGTTTTTATAAAAAAGGACTTGCATTTTTTTCAGGAATATGCTATACTATTTAAGTTATATAGTACTACTGTCTAAGGGAACTGATGGGCTGCTATATTTGACACATTGATGAAAGAGGTGAATTTTGATGAAAAAGGACATCCATCCTACACTGTACAAGACAACAATCACTTGTCATTGCGGTAATGTGATCGAGGTACAGTCTACCAAGCAGGATATCAAGGTGGAAATTTGCTCCAAGTGCCATCCGTTCTACACCGGTAAGCAGAAGCTTGTTGATACTGGCGGACGCGTTGACAGATTCAAGAAGCGTTTCAATCTGGATAAGTAATGCAAATGAATGCGGGCGGTTGCAAAGCTGCCCGTTTTTTCATACTTTTTATGGGAGCATACTATGGATTACTTTACAATCGCAGACCGATGCGAAACCTCCTTTATTGAGAAACGCTCTGAGTTTCTCGGGTACCTTGCACCGGTGACGACAAATGACGAGGCAGTTGCCTTTATCAATGAAATCAAATCCTCTCACAGAAAGGCTAAGCATCATGTTTACGCCTATATTCTGAGAGATTCCAATATAACAAGATATAGTGATGACGGAGAGCCGCAGGGCACTGCCGGCATTCCCGTACTTGATGTACTGCAGAAACAAAACCTGACGGATCTGTGCTGTGTGGTTGTTCGCTATTTTGGCGGCATCCTTCTTGGCGGAGGCGGACTTGTGCGTGCATATTCCCACAGCGCCGCTCTCACCTGTGAAGCAGCCAAAATCCAGCATATGTGCGAAAGCTGTCCGGTTACGCTGATCATGGACTATACCCTGTACGGCAAGGTGACCCATTGCCTGCCAAACTTCGGTGTGATTGAAACAGGAAGTGAATTTGGAACGGAAGTCATGCTGCAGCTCAATGTCCGTATGGAAGTCCTTGAAGACCTGAAGAAAGAACTGATCGAATTGTCCGGCGGAAAAATTAAAATTCTATGCGGTGACAAGGGTTATGCAGATTTTTCTTCAATAGGATAAAAATTTTTTGAACAAAAAGAGGGTTTCTCCCCTTTCAATTCGTATAATTAGATAGAAACACATGACAATAGAAATGAGGCGTTTTTCATGACCATTCGTCAGCAGCTGGAGGAGAGAGAAAGGACAATTCTTCATCCGGATGCCTGCCTTTGTTCCGACGATCGGGCAACTAAGCGTGAACGGGCGGAGGAGACCTGTCCATTCCGTACTGCATTCCAGAGAGACCGTGACAGGATTCTGCACTGCAATGCATTCCGTCGTCTGAAACGTAAGACACAGGTTTTTTTATCACCTGTCGGCGATCATTACCGTACAAGACTGACACATACACTTGAGGTTTCTCAAATTGGCAGAACCATTGCAAGAGCTATGTCGCTCAACGAAGACCTGACAGAAGCCATAGCACTCGGACATGATCTCGGTCACTCCCCTTTCGGACACGCCGGAGAATCCGTTCTCAATGCCATCTGCCCGCATGGTTACAAGCACTATGAGCAAAGCCTACGAGTTGTGGATTACATAGAAAAGAAGGGACAGGGGTTGAACCTGACCCATGCTGTACGCAATGGAATTCTCTGCCACACCAATGCGGTGGCAGATACTCTGGAAGGCAATATTGTTCGTGTTGCTGATAAAATTGCGTATATCAATCATGATATCGAGGATGCAGTGCGTGCAGGTATTCTGCAGCCGGAGGATTTGCCTGAGACAGCCGTTGCCGTTCTTGGAACAACTAAGGAACAGCGAATTACCACGCTTGTTTCAGCTGTTGTTGCGCATGGCACTTCACAGATTGGAATGGAGGATTCCATCCAGGCGGCGCATGATGAGCTCCATCGGTTCATGTATGCCAATGTCTATCACAATCCGACTGCCAAGCAGGAGGAACAAAAGGCAAAGCTGCTGCTTGAAAAGCTGTATCAGTATTTCCGGGAGCATCCGGAGAAGCTGCCGGATGAGTACTTGCAGATTGCAAAGCTGACAGATGTTGACAGAGCTGTCTGTGACTATATTTCCGGAATGAGTGATGGGTACGCAGTGGATTTGTATACAGAAATGTTTATTCCGAAATTCTGGAAGTAGGTGAAATACTGGTGCTGTCGGAGGATTTTATTTATCGGCTCAGAGAAGCCAATGACATCGTTTCCGCATTCGGAATGTATGTCAACACCAAAAAACGCGGCAGAACCTATGTATGCGCCTGCCCCTTCCATTCGGAAAAAACGCCTTCCTGCACGATATTTCCCGACACGCAAAGCTTTTACTGCTTTGGATGCGGTGCGGGCGGAGATGTGATCGCATTTGTGATGCGCATGGAAAATCTCCCTTATATGGAGGCTGTCCGGCTGCTTGCACAGAGAAGCGGTATGGAGCTTCCGGCGCAGAATCCCCAGGAAGAGCAGCGTGCAAAGGCGAGAGTCCGCGTACTGGAGATCAACCGGGAAGCCGCCAATTTCTTTTATCAACAGCTGATTTCCGGCAGTGATAAAAGCGGTTTGCAATATTTCAAGGAACGCGGTCTGAAGCCGCATATCATCAAGAAATACGGGCTTGGATTCGCCCCCAACAGCTGGGACAGCCTGCGCAATCACCTACGCCAAAAGGGATACCGTGACGATGAAATGGTGCTTGCCGGTGTTTGCCTGCAAAAGGAAGGGCGTAATTCTGCATACGACGCCTTTCGCAATCGTGTCATGTTCCCCATTGTGGATCTACGCGGCAATGTGATCGGCTTTGGCGGGCGCGTGCTTGACGATTCCAAGCCAAAATATCTGAACACCAACAAAACACCGGTATTTGACAAGGGTAGAAATCTTTTTTCCATGCAGTTTGCTAAGAACGCTGCGTCCTCCACACTGATCCTCGCAGAAGGGTACATGGATGTGATTGCCATTCATCAGGCAGGATTTGAAAATGTTGTGGCAACCCTTGGTACGGCCATTACCGCCGATCAGGCAAGACTGATTTCGCAATATGCGAGGGAAGTCGTCATTGCCTATGACAGCGATGGTGCCGGACAGGCTGCAACGCAGAAGGCTCTGAACCATTTCAGCGCTGTTGGACTGCCGGCAAGAATTCTGAAACTGGAAGCTGCAAAGGATCCGGATGAATTCATCAAAAAATTCGGTGCAGAGCAGTTTCGGATTCTAATTGATCATGCAGGAGATGCGCTGAATTTCCGGCTTGACAATTGCCGGAAGGGGTTGGATTTACAGACAGAAATCGGAAAGACAGAGCTATTACGGCGAAGCGTCCGTGTGCTTGCTGAAATTTCCAATCCGCTTGAACGGGAAATCTATATTTCCCGAACCGCAAGAGAGCTTGAAATCCGCGTAGAGCTGCTGCGGATGCAGGTAGATCGTGCTGTATCCCAAGAAAACAGAAATGTAAAGAAAGCGCAGTTCCGTGCCATTGAAGCACAGTCCCTGCAGCGCGATGAAATCAATCCGATGGCGCAGCAATTCCCAAGAGAAAGCAAGGCGGAAGAACAGATTATTGCCTATCTGCTTCGTTTTCCGGAAGAATATGAAATGGTCTGGAATGCTTTGCGGCCGGATTATTTTGTGACTGATTTCCACAGAAGAGTTTATGAGGCCATCTGCCTGATGATGCCGAATTATACACATTTCAATCTTTCGATGCTTGCTGAACGATTCTCCGTTGAAGAGATGGGAAGAATCAGCGGAATCGAGGCAAAAAGCCGTCAGTTCCCTGTTTCACGCGATACACTCGAAGAGTGCATCCAGGTACTCATCAACGCCAAGAATCAGATTCACGCGGGCAGAGAAATGTCCGATCAGGATTTGCTTGATATGATCGCGCAAAAATCCAAAAAAGCCAAATAAATTATGAGATTGCAGGGCATTCTGCCTCTCATCTGAACAATATTTGTCAATGATCATTTGGTCATTGTTCCCTATCATCACACAAAAGAACCAGGAGGAATTACAATGGACAAGAAGTCAACGATTGAAGCATTACTGGATAAGGGTAAAGCCAGCGGAAAACTGACAACCAAACAGATTTCCGATGCACTTGAGGAAATGGATTTTGATGCGGATCAGCTCAATTCCTTTTATGACAGCTGCGAACAGCTGAATATTGAAATTATCGACAACAACATTGTGGATGACAACATTGATCTGAGCAGCATCCCGCTGATTGATGCACTGGATGATGATCTGGAATCCGCTCTTTCCACTGAAGGAATTGCCATTGATGATCCGGTCAAAATTTATCTGAAAGAAATTGGCCGGGTTCCGCTTCTCTCCGGAGAGGAAGAAATTCACCTTGCCAAGGTGATGGCAGAAGGAACACCGCTTGAGGCCAAACGCGCAAAGCAGCGTCTTTCTGAAGCAAACCTCCGACTGGTTGTCAGCATTGCCAAGAAATATGTCGGCAGAGGCATGCAGTTCCTCGACCTCATCCAGGAGGGTAATCTTGGTCTGATCAAGGCTGTGGAAAAATTCGACTACAACAAGGGCTTTAAGTTCTCCACATATGCGACATGGTGGATTCGTCTGGCAATTACGCGTGCTATTGCTGACCAGGCAAGAACCATCCGTATCCCCGTACACATGGTGGAAACAATCACAAAGGTGAAGAAGATTTCAAGTCAGCTGCTGCACGAGAATGGTCATGACCCGACGCCGGAAGAAATTGCAGAACGACTGGAGCTTCCAGTAGAGCGCGTGCGTGAAATCATGCGAATTGCACAGGATCCGGTTTCTTTGGAAACGCCCATTGGTGAGGAGGAAGACAGCCATCTGGGTGACTTCATTCCCGATGATGATGCTCCTGCTCCGGCAGATGCCGCTTCCCTGACACTGCTCAAGGAACAGCTGGAGGAGGTTCTTTCCACACTGACCGACCGCGAGGCAAATGTACTTCGTCTCCGCTTTGGTCTGATTGATGGTCGTTCCCGCACACTCGAAGAAGTGGGTGCACAGTTCAATGTCACAAGAGAACGCATCCGTCAGATTGAAGCCAAGGCGCTTCGTAAGCTGCGCCATCCGAGCCGCAGCAAGAAGGTAAAGGACTTCCTGGATTGATTCACAAATGATACTATTTAGTCCCTGTTGTTTCAACAGGGACTTTTGCATAGAAAATGCATTGTTCC
>JAZQAA010000368.1:0-1884 GCA_045544975.1 Oscillospiraceae bacterium
CCTGCATCTCAGAATACTTTGAAGCATTCAGCTTCTGTGAATCATTCACCAGATAATCGGTTGCACGGTATGTACGGAATACAAACGGCGGATTATAGGAAATGTTCACATAATCACCATCCACCTCAAGAATGATCTCCAGATCATTCGGGAGAATGGTGCCATAACGCTTCTTGGTGTAAAAGATGTAAGCGTCAATCTCCTCCTGCGGCAATGTGCCGCCCTTTACTGTTACTTTGAACATAAGCGATGCTCCTTCCTTTTTCTGTCTCTGTCAGCATTCTTCTGTTTGTCATATTATAACATATTTCTTCTGCGAAATCAAGGGTTTTTCTACATTTCCATAAATTGTTTTTTAGGGCTGTTTTATGGTATACTATTAGTACAAAAGAAATAAAGGAGTACGATTTATGATTACAGTTTCCAATGTGAGCCTGTCCTTTGGCAGCGACACATTATTCAAAAATGTTAACCTGAAATTCACTGGCGGCAACTGCTATGGCGTAATTGGCGCAAATGGTGCCGGAAAATCTACATTTCTGAAAATTCTCTGCGGCGATCTGGAGCCGACAACGGGTGAAGTCACGATCGACAAGGGTCTGCGCCTGAGTATTCTCAAGCAGGATCACTTTGCATATGACCAGTACACGGTTCTGGATACAATTCTGATGGGCAATGCCCGTCTCTATGAGATCATGCAGCAGAAGGACGCGCTCTATGCGAAGGAGGATTTCTCCGAAGAGGACGGCGTTCTTGCTTCTGAACTCGAAGGAGAATTCGCAGAACTCAACGGCTGGGAGGCAGAATCCGATGCTTCCAAGCTCCTGCAGGGACTGGGACTTCCGGAGGAACTGCTTTATCAGCAGATGGAGGGACTTTCCGGTAATGAAAAGGTCAAGGTGCTCCTTGCACAGGCATTGTTCGGCAATCCCGATATTATCCTTCTCGACGAGCCGACAAACCATCTGGACATTGATGCCATCCGCTGGCTGGAGGATTTCCTTGCGGAATACTTCGGTACGGTGATCGTGGTTTCCCATGACCGTCACTTCCTGAACAATGTCTGCACACACATCGTGGATATTGACTATACAAAGATCAAGCTCTATGTCGGCAACTATGCGTTCTGGTACGAATCCAGCCAGCTCATGCAGCGGCTAATCAAGCAGCAGAACAAGAAGGCGGAGGAGAAGATCCGCGAACTCAAGTCCTTTATTGAGCGCTTCTCTGCGAACAAATCCAAGTCCGGTCAGGCAACTGCCCGCCGCAAGCTGATTGAAAAACTCACTGTAGAAGAGATGCCGGCATCCAGCCGCCGCTATCCGTTCATCGGCTTTGATGCTGACCGTGAGATCGGCAAGGATGTACTGCAGGTGAATGGTATTTCCAAAACGGTGGACGGCGTAAAGCTTCTGAATAATGTTTCCTTCACCATCGGCAGAACGGACAAGGTTGCCTTTGTCGGCGAGAGCGAGCAGGCAATCACCATGCTTATGAAAATCCTGATGGAAGAAGAACAGCCGGATGAAGGTACCTTCAAGTGGGGCGTATCCACATCGGTTTCCTACTTCCCTGTGGATCACTCCAAGTTCTTTGATGACTGTCCGCTCAATCTGATTGACTGGATGCAGCAGTATGCGGTCAAGGAACAGACAGAGACCTATCTGCGAGGATTCCTTGGCAGAATGCTGTTCTCCGGCGATGATGTTTACAAGAATGTACAGGTTCTCACCGGCGGTGAAAAGGTTCGTTGTATGTTCACACGCATGATGCTCTTTGGTTCCAATGTTCTGCTTCTGGACAGACCGACAAACCATCTCGATCTGGAAAGCATCACGGCAGTTAACAACGGTCTGACCTCCTTAAGTCGGATCGTAGCCATGT
>JAZQAA010000369.1:0-1564 GCA_045544975.1 Oscillospiraceae bacterium
CCTCCAGTGTAATATTCTTCTTCTCCATTTCTTATGTAAGCTCCTATCCTCTCTGACGAACGACTTCATACATAAAGATTCCTGCAGCTACCGATGCATTCAGAGAAGTAATCTTCCCAAGCATTGGCAGCTTTACCAGAAAGTCACATTTCTCCTTGATCAGACGGCTCATTCCAAAGCCCTCAGAACCAATGACAAGTGCTACTGCACCGTCAAAGCTGGTTTCTGTATAGGTACTGCCGTGCATATCGGTTCCATAGATCCAGACGCCGGCTTTCTTGAGCTTTTCAATTGCCGCTGCAAGATTGGATACTCTTGCCACCGGAAGCCAGCTTGCGGCTCCGGCAGAGGTCTTGTGCACCGTGGGAGTCAGCATAGCACTGCGGCGCTTGGGGATAATAATGCCATCCGCTCCGGCTGCTTCCGCAGTACGAATGATGGCACCAAGATTATGCGGATCCTCAATCTCATCGCAGATAATCAGGAAGGGAGCTGTTCCCTTCTTTGCGGAAACCTCAAGCAGATCCTCCACCGTCACATAGGACGCGCACGCACCAAAGGCTACAACGCCCTGATGCACACCATCCCCTGCCAGCTGTGCAAGCTTCTGCTCCGTAACGGTCTTAACGACTGCACCTGCCTCCTTGGCAAGCTCCCGGATCTCATGCAGACCGCCGGAACCGCTGACATAGACCGTATCAATCGGCTGACCGCTCAGCAACGCTTCGCGGACGGGATTTCTTCCGATAATCATATTCTCCTTTTCAGGAGCTGCACCTTCTCTTTTCGGCATGGTATCAACCTTTCTATCCAATCATCGGAATCCGGACTGTCTCCGTTTTCCGAGAGAAACATTCCACTTTTACAATTATATAGAGCATTGCCTCATAATTGTTTCATACCTTATATTATACCATGGATATCCGAGAATTACAAGACCCTTTTCCTTCCGAATTGTAAAAAAACTTAGAAATTCTACCACTCGGACAGTCAAAGCAGCAGCAGAACAAGAACACAGCCTCCGGCAGAGGTCAGCATCCCCAGCAGAAACAGTCCCCATCCCAGCAGAAAGCCGCGGTGCGTATGGGATTTGCGTGCTGTCAGAAGCTCCTCCGCTTCTGCCTGTACTGCACAGAGGGATGCTTCACTGACATCGGGCTTCAGGTAGAGTACCGCCCTCTCAAAATATGCACTATCGGGTCTGTTAATCTCAATCACTTTTCTGTTGACACCTTTTATCATCGTAATTCCGCCCTTCTTTTTTGGTAGTTTTCTACCTTAGGATACCCCGTGATTTTCAACAATATACAAGCTGTAGACAAATTTTTCAACCGTGTTTTCAACAGAAATGTGGAAAAGAATGTGGATTCGGAGCTTTTTCAAACCCCTATTTGTTGAAAAGTCTGTTGAAACAGTTGAAAATCGGCTTGTACGCGCTCATTCTCGACATTGTTGAAAATTTCCCGACATTCAATTACGAATTGTAGTATCCCAAAAAGATGTTTTGTCTGATTTCACAAAAATTATGTTTCGTGGAAAAAGCACAAATCAGCGATACAGATTT
>JAZQAA010000370.1:0-4286 GCA_045544975.1 Oscillospiraceae bacterium
CTACCATTACGGTGGAAGCTGTACCTGTCAGCCAGTGAACATGGGATCTGCCCTCGAAGGGAGAAGCCTTGGACTCAGTGAACTGACCGTGTACATACGGCTCCAGTACGCGGATTTCTGCCTTGTCATTCATGGCAGCCGGTGCGGATTCCATGAAGTATTCGAATGCTCTGTCGCCGTGACCGAGAAGACCCTCTGCGAGAATCAGCCAGCCCTGGGACTGGGAGAAGATACCGCCGTTTTCCTTGGTATCGGCATTGAAGATGTGCATCAGTGCGCCGTCAAAATAGTGCTCCTTGTAGGGCGGCTCGAGCAGCTTTGCGCCATAGGGGGTATTGAGAATCTCATGAACGGAGTTCATTGCCTTCTCAGCCTGCTCTTCGCTTGCAAACTTGGAAACAACTGCCCAGCTCTGCGGATTGAGCCACATATTTGCCTCAGGATCCTTCTTCGCACCAACGATTACGCCGTCCTCGCGAATGCCGCGGATGAATCTGTCCTCATCCCAGCACTTCTCGAGCGTTTCGCCGAGCTTTGCCTGTACCTCGTCAATGTAAGCAATATAATCAGTATCGTTCTTGTCCTTTGCCATGTCGCGGATCACGCTCATTGCATAGTAGAGCTGGAATGCCACGAAGGTGGACTCGCCCTTTGCGCCCATGCGCAGGCAGTCGTTCCAGTCAGCGTGCAGACCTGCGGGCATATTGTTGGCACCGAGTCTCTCCATGGAGAAGCGGATTGCATTCTTCAGATGCTCATAAACGGTAGCCTCGCCGCCGCCTTCTTCTGCATAGGTGATCACTTCATCAAGGAAGCCCTTGTTGCCGCTCTCGCCGATATACTTGAGAATAGTCGGGAAGAGCCAGAGAGCATCGTCCGCACGATAGGACGGATGACCGGTTTCCTTCGCATATGCGCTGTTTTCGTTCTGCTCGTCGGGGCAGTTTTCGTGACCTGCATTGTGGTTGAACTTAACCAGAGGCAGACCGCCGCCGTTGCTTACCTGTGCGGAGAGCATGAAGCGGATCTTTTCAGCTGCCATTTCAGGATCCAGATGAATAATACCCTGAATATCCTGCACGGTATCGCGGTAGCCGTAGCCGTTTCTCAGACCGCAGTATACAAAGGACGCAGCTCTGGACCAGATGAAGGTAATGAAGCACTGGTAAGCGTTCCATACATTCATCATGTTGTTGAATTCTTCAGAAGGCGTCTCCACCTCGAAGTTGGAGAGCTTCTCATGCCAGTAGGACTTGAGAGCCTGCAGCTCCTCGTCCACCTTGCCGGGAGTCTCATAAGCTGCCAGAATCTCTGCGGATTCTGCGTCATTCTTCTGACCGAGCACATAGATGATTTCCTTTGTTTCGCCGGGAGCGAGGGTGATCTCGGATCTGAGCGCACCGCAGGCATTGGAGTTGAAGTTCATGGAATCATCGCACTTGCCTTCTTCTACCATGATCGGGTTGGAGTAGGTTCTGTAGGAACCGATGAACTTGTCAAGATTGCCGCAGCCGTCCACAACCTCTGCGCCGGCTACGCCGAAGAAACGCTCTCTGTGGTTGGAGCCGTCAGCCCACTTGCCGGAGTTCTCGTTGATGTGCTGCAGGATCTTGTTGCCGCGGCGCTCTGTGCGGGTGATGAACAGGGTGTACTGGAGGTTCACCTGATCCTGCTCATAATTATTGTCATTTGTGAATTCAATGAAACCGAATGCGGAGAGTTTTCTTTCCTTGGAATCATTGTTCTGTACCTTCATGCGCCATACTTCATAGGTCTGACCAGCCGGTACATAATAGGTTGTCTCGGTCTTGATCTGCGCATACTCAGAGGTCATCACGGAGTAAGCGGTACCATGGCGGCACTCGGACTTGTAGGTATCCATGGGCTTGCCCACCGGCTGCCAGGTTGCAGACCAGTAGTCACCGTTTTCTGCGTCACGCAGGTAGATGTATCTGCCCGGCAGTGCCATCATGGAGTTGAAGCGGAAACGAGCAATTCTGCCGTTTGCGCCGGACTGCACGAAGCTGTAGCCAGCAGCGTTGTTGGAAACGATTGCGCCGTATTCCGGGGAACCGAGGTAGTTCACCCAGGGTGCGGGGGTATCCGGTCTTGTGATCACATATTCCTTGTTCGCAAGGTCGAAATAGCCATACTTCATTGTAAAAATTCTCCTTTTCGGGGTATTACTTTCTCATCTTCTCTGTGCGTTGTTACACACACCTTTATTGTAACATATCGTCCTTTTTTTTGCAAGGGGTTTTGAAGAATTTCAGAAAAAGATTTTTTTCGCTATCCGGCTATATTGGAAATGCAGACATATTTTACATTCAAATGTTGTTGATTTAACATAGATTTAACATAAACCTTAAGTTAAATTTAACATTTATCATATAGAATTAACCTGTAGAGGTCTGCGCAGCAGACAATTCTCGGAAAACGACAGAAGTGAAAGGATGCAATCACATGGAAACTATCACCCCGGTTGTATTGGCGATCGTCCTCGTAGCGGGCGGTCTGGCATTCTTCCTCTATGGTATGAATGTCATGTCCTCCGGCCTTGAAAAAATGGCTGGCGGAAAGCTTGAGCAGGCGCTCAAGAAGCTCACCTCGAACCGATTCAAGGCACTCCTTCTCGGTGCAGGCATTACCATTGCCCTGCAGTCCTCTTCCGCGCTGACGGTTATGCTCGTAGGTCTTGTCAACTGCGGCGTGATGCAGATCGGACAGACCGTCGGCATTATCATGGGTTCCAATATCGGAACAACCTTCACCGCATGGCTCCTCAGTCTGATGGATGTCGGCTCGGACAACCTCTTTATTGCCATGCTCAACCCGAAGAATTTCTCCCTTGTATTTGCACTCATCGGTGCATTCCTCATCCTCTCCGGCAAGACCGTGAGAAAGAAGGATATCGGTAATATCCTCGTTGGCTTTGCTGTTCTCATGTACGGTATGAAGATGATGGGTGACGCCGTTTCTCCCCTGGCAGATATGCCGGAATTCCAGCAGCTGCTCGTTGCCTTCAAGAACCCCCTGTTCGGCGTGCTGATCGGTGCCGTTGTGACCGGTATCATCCAGAGCTCTGCAGCGTCCGTTGGTATCCTGCAGACCCTCGCAAGCCAGACGGGTATGATTAGCTACAGCATGGCAATCCCGATCATTATGGGTCAGAATATCGGTACCTGCGTGACTGCACTGATCTCCAGTATTGGCGTAAACCGCAACGCCAAGAAGGTTGCAATTGTGCACATTTCCTTCAACCTGATCGGTACCATCATCTGCCTGTCCCTGTATATGCTGGCAGATGCAATGTTCCAGTTTGCCTTCTCCGATATGGCAATTGATTCCGCAGGCATTGCACTTGTACATACCATTTTTAATGTAGCAACAACATTGCTGCTCCTGCCCTTTACCAAGATGCTTGAAGGCATTGCCAATAAGATTCTCCCCGGCGACGGCAAGGACGAGGAGGAGACCGATCCTCATGAGGTCATGATCGACAAGCGCATCCTGACAATGCCCTCCGTTGCCATCTCCGAGTGCGAGGCAGCTTCCGTCAGAATGGCAGAGCTTGCAAAGGATACACTGGATCTTTCCTTGGTGCTGGTTGACGGCTATGATGAAAAGATCGCGAAGAAGGTGCTCAAGAACGAGGACATCCTCGATCGCTACGAGGATCAGATCGGCACAAGCCTTGTACAGGTAGCTGCGCAGGCACTTTCCGAGCATGACAGCCAGACCTGTTCCAGAATCCTGCGTGTTATCAACGACTTTGAACGCCTTGGTGACCATGCAGTGAATTTCGAAGCCACTGCAAGAGAGATCTACGAAAAGAAGATTACCTTCACTCCCGAGGCAGTCCGTGAGCTGAATGTCCTGCACAGCGCTGTGGAGGAAATTGTCAGCAATACATTTAATGTCTATGCAAATCCTGGTGAATACAATCCTGCTTCCATCGAGCCGCTTGAGCAGGTGATTGACAATCTCACCAAGAAGATCCGCAGCAACCATGTTAAACGGCTGCAGAAGGGTCAGTGCAGTATTGAAACCGGCTTTGTTCTGAGCGATCTGCTCACGAATTACGAGCGTGTTTCCGACCACTGCTCCAACATTGCGGTGCTGATGATTGAGACTGCACACAATACACTCGATATGCACAAGTATCTCAATCAGCTCAAATTCGGCAACCAGACCTTTATTCATGATTTTGAGCAGTATTCCGAAAAATACAGTCTGAGTTAACGGACTGCTCCGCAGAAAAAAGAGAACCAACGATAACCTTTTTT
>JAZQAA010000371.1:0-1954 GCA_045544975.1 Oscillospiraceae bacterium
TCAACATCTCCCCACCCTGTGGGGAGTCACCCTCCACCCGCCCTCCTGCGGAGAGCTTTATATCCATTTTTATACCCCCAAGGTCTTGCCGAAGGTGTTCACAAGCGACAGATACGCGTTCATTTCCTCAATCTCCTGCTCCGTCATACCCTCTGTATCGGAATGATTTCTTGCCTGCTGCGGATAGTTCCTGCGGTTGCGCTCCCAGCATTTCACCGCATACGGCAGGCTTGTTTTCCAGCCCCGTTCCTTGTTATATTCCATGAAACGCTGCACCTCCCCTTCATCCCAGTGCAGCTCTAACGCATCAAGCTCCCTTCTGACATCCTCCAATAAAGGAACAAAATGCTCTGCTGTTGTGTGTGCCGTATCCTCCGGATACACACACTTCTTACTTTCTTTTCTTTCTTTACTTTCTTTTACTTTATTATACTGTTGCCCTTTGTTTGCCCCTTCTTTGCCCTCAGCTTGCCCGCTGCTTGCCGTTCTGCCTGCCCCATCCTGATACTTTTGATAATTTTTCAGCGTAAATACGGTAAATTTTGAATAGGACAACCTTGCCACTTCGCCTGACTGCTCAAGGTGCTTCATCGCCGTACGAACCTCCTTCACCGAAAGCTTCGTCTCCTCCGCAAGCTTTGTGTAGCTTGCAATTCTGCTGCCGCGCGGAACGATGATTCCATGCCAGCAGTTGTCCTCGATGGAAACCGTGAGCATTAGGTGCAGGAAGATGATCTTCGTATTCGGATCATCATACCACTCCCATTCCAACAACGATCTGTGCAGTTTGACCCAGCCCTCTTTCAGCATACATATGCCTCCTCTCTCCGAAGGAGCATGATTTTTGGAAAAACCCCTTCTATAAGGGGGTCAAAATCCGGCAAAAATTGCACGCTTCGATACAACTTTTTCGGATAATTTTCAAAAAGTTTACAAGTAAAAAACCGCAATTTCTAAGTTTTCCCGATTTCATGGCGTTTTTTTACTATTTGATTCAATTTTAATTGTGAACATTTTATAAACTAACGAAAACTTATTGATTTTTACCAAAATTTATGGTATAATTAGGTGATACTTCTATAATTCTTACAAAATGCAATCTGATAGAAAGGAAGTGACTGCACGGATACGCAGAATCCGTGCGAAGCTATGAAACGAGAGAAACATCGAAAATTCCGAGTTCTTGCCGCAATTGAGGCGTTAGCCCTGTTGGGACTGTCCGCATCCGCGGAGCTTTCGGCATTTGCCGAAACGGCTTCGGAAGGAGAATTCCCCGAGGCTGCGTATTATTCCATTATGACGGAAGGCGATCCCAATTCCCCGACTTCGACGGAATACCTTCTCGGCGAGGACGGTTCCATTGTCGAATTCGACCTCACACCGGAGAAGCTGCAGCTTGAAGGCGCATCGCTCGGCTCGATCTATGCAAGCAAATTCGACCTGCGCAGTGTGAATGGTGTGAACTATATCACCGATGTGCGCGATCAGGGCAATACGGAAAGCTGCTGGGCGCACGCTGCACTTGCCTCCGGCGAATCCAACCTCCTGATCAAGGGACTTGCCGAACGAAGCACCCTCAATCTTGCCGAATCCCACCTTGTCTGGTTCGCGACAGGTCAGGCAATTCAGGACACAAGCTCCCCGCTCTACGCAGAGCCGCTTGTTGTGTCAAATGGTGTCGCTTACAGCTATTTCGGCACGAGTGCCTGCTACACCACAGGCGGCAATGCAAGCTATGCCTTCAAGGCGCTTTCACGCGGCAACGGTGCCATCAACGAAACCTCCAGTCTGCTTGTTACCTCGAAGCCAAGCTACACGGAGTCCGACCGTTATACTTCGGATGCGCGCCTGACGGAATATGTGCGTCTTGACGCAGGCACCGAGGACGATATCAAGGAATTCCTTGTGACAAGCGGCGCACTCTACCTCTCCATGGATAAGTCGGATCGTAGCC
>JAZQAA010000372.1:0-2334 GCA_045544975.1 Oscillospiraceae bacterium
CAGTGAAAAAACCTTTGTGCGCTGCGTCAACGATAACCTTGCCTTCGGTCTGAAGGGTCTGACGCACTCAAGCTCCGTGATGAATGCAAAGACGCTGGATTTCATCGAGACGCTCGGCTACTGCACAAGAAGCTACTATTCCCGTTATGACGGCACAACCGTGCTTGCGGACTCCCTGCTCGGCATCCAGTATGTTCTTGATAAGGGTGAGGGAATGACAAGACCGCTGCTGCATGACAGCTATGTCGCAGTGGAGGATTACACCTATCACGATTACGAAAATCTCGATGAGAACGGTGATGCGCCGCAGAAGACCATCACCATCTACGAGAACCCCACCGCGCTTTCCATCGGCTATATGGTCAGCACGGATCTGAAACGCATCAGCCACCTCGGCAATGACAACCCCTTCAACAGCCAGAATGTCCTGCTCAGCACCATGCTCGGCAATACGGTGTTTGACCAGGAGGGCAAGATTGCTTCCTTCAGCGAGTACTACACCCGTATCGACACCGGTGAGCCGGTGCTCGGTTCCGTCAGCGTATCGCAGTACAATGAGCAGGACTGCTACACGCTCGTAGAGGGCGGCGACCCGACGATTGACTATCGCTTTACTGTGACGGATGAACGCGAGGTGTTCTGCTTCCTCAAGACGGAGAACGAGCAGAAGGTCAACCTCTGGCTCGGTGTCTGGGACGATGAAAAGGGTGATTATGAATTCGAGGGCTACGGCACCTACTTTGATACCAAGAATTACTGCATCCTCGATCTCGGCTCCTACAAGCCGGGTACGAAGGTTTCCCTGCGTCTGACTGTGCGCGATGATGTGAATTCCACCATCGTGAAGGAACCGTTCTTCTATTACTTCAATGAGGATCTGTTCAATGCGGATATCCAGAAGCTCAGCGGCGAAGGCGAGCTGCAGGTAACGGAGTACAGCGACACCTACATCAAGGGTACTGTTACCGCCAAGGAAAACGAAATGCTCTTCCTCAGCATCCCCTATGAGAAGGGCTGGACAATCAAGGTGGACGGCAAAAAGGTTGAATCTGTGGAGCTGCTCAAGGCAATGACCGGCGTGGAGCTGACTCCCGGAACCCATACCATCACCATGTCCTATATCCATCCCGGCTTCATCCCCGGCATGGTGCTCGTTGTGATCGGTATCGGCATGACTGTGCTTTTCTATCGTTATGATAAGAAGAACAATAAGGTACTGCTTGCCATGGCGCGTGAAAAGTGTGAGGCACAAAAGACAAGCAAGTAAGCATACCATGAAGGGGGCGGTATCGGTAACCGTCCCCTTTTATCAGAAGGAGTGATACTATGATCAAGCTGCAGATTCCTGCAACCAGTGCGAATCTCGGCGCAGGCTTTGACGCACTGGGTCTTGCACTGCAATTTTATAACTATGTGGAGATGGAGGAGAGTGACCACATTGATATCACCTCCGCCGATGGAACACCCGTCCCCACGGATGAGAAGAATTTAATCTATGTTTCGGCAAAGGACTTATTTGAGGTCTGCGGCAAAAAGCTGCATGGACTCAAACTCGTTCAGACCAATCAGATCCCCATGACGCGCGGTCTTGGCTCCAGCTCCGCCTGCATCGTAGCAGGACTTGTCGGTGCGAACCAGCTGCTCGGCAATCCCCTGGGGCAGGATGATCTTGTGGATCTTGCCGCACAGATTGAGGGGCATCCGGACAACACTGCACCCGCACTGCTCGGCGGCATCGTGACAGCGGTTTTTGACGGAAGAAGGGTGCACTGGGTCAAGCAGGAGGTGTATACAAAGCTCCGCTTTGTGGCGATGATTCCGGATTTCGAGCTAAAAACCGAAAAGGCGAGAGGATGCCTTCCGACAGAGGTTTCCCATAAGGACGCAGTGTATAATCTGTCGAGAGCAGCACTCTTTTCCGCATCCCTGCTGACCGGAAAATTCGAAAATCTCCGCACAGCCGTACATGATAAGCTCCACCAGCCCTACCGTATGGCACTGATTCCCCATGCGCGTGAGGTGTTCGATATTGCCTATGCCCACGGTGCCTATGCAGCTTATATCAGCGGCGCAGGCCCCACTGTGATGGCGATTGCCGATGAGGAGAACCAGTTCTTCGCAGGAAAAATGCGTTTCTCCCTTGATAATGCAGGTCTCTCCGGCTGGCAGGTGCATGATCTTAAAATTGATAATCATGGCTGTGTGCTGCTGTAAGAATTAGAATATGACAAGAAGAAAGCCGCAGGGATTTCCCTGCGGCTGAGACTGTCGAAAAACCTCATAGATTCAAAAGGCGATAGCCTTTTGGCGGGTGGAGGGTACGCAGTACCCTCC
>JAZQAA010000373.1:0-3745 GCA_045544975.1 Oscillospiraceae bacterium
GCTGAGCTTGCTGACGAGGTACATGGCAAATACCAGTGCCACGGCACCCACACTCATGGCAAGGTAGACATCATTGAGCTTCCATAGCAGTGCCACGGAAAAATAGATCGTACCGCTGAAGAGTGCAATATGATCCGCAACACGGATTTTTTTCGGCAGATAATACTGCAGTGCCGATAAAAGCACAAAACCCAGTGCGATCAGCACTGCCCATTTGCCGAAGTTCAGTGCACCGACAAATTCCTTCCAGACGGCTACGGGCTGATGGGCGTCTTCCTTGAGCAGGAAGATGTTGTAGCCGGAAAGAATCATGAATACAGCCAGGAATCGCAGCAGAAGGAAATCCGGACAGCCGCAGCGTTCAAGAAAGGGAAGCGCACGAGATTTCCAGAAGTCCTGCAGCCGTTCCTTGAGCGTTGGCTCCGGGATCGCTTCCTCCGGATTTTCAGCGTTTTCGGTAATTTCCTCCGGTGCAGTCAGGCTGCTCTCCGGTGCATCTTCCTGTATCGGTTCCTCCGGCACTGCCGGAGTGGTCGTTGTTTCACTCATTGTAGTTCCTCCAATTATGATTTTCTCCCCGGAATGGGGATTCAGGATATAAAAAACGGCATCACTGCCGTTAAACACAACATTATATTTATTTTACCATATCTTTGCGGAAATGTAAAGGGGATGGAGGTTTTTTTCACAAAAAACTCTCCCCTGCCGGAAGAGCAGGGGAGATGCCTGAGAATCTTTTCAATAATGGCAGGACTATGCAGCCTGTTCTGTGAAGAAATCAAGCGGTGTGCCGGTGTAGCCCGTACCTGCGGCGGCTGCGTACTGCAGGATGAGTGCGGCATCGGATGCGTCAAAGCCGCCATCCCAGTTCACATCGGCATTGGAGGTCTGTGTGTCAGTCAGTCCGCTGCTGCTGCCGGAGCCGACTGCGGCGGCAGCGATCAGAACAGTGGCGGCATCAGTAGCATTGACAGCACCGTCAAGCTTTACATCGCCGATACCGTATTCTGTGGAAGTACCTATGATTTCAAGGAGCTGCGCATGGAGTGTCTGGTCAATCATCTCATAGCTCTGGCGGCTGTAGTGCTGCCCCGTAGTATCCCAGAGAACCGGGCACATTCCGCGGTCATAGGCAGCCTGTGCCACGGAGGAGATGTACAGACGGACGGACTCGGTTTCCTTATTCTTGGTAGGACAGCCGTATTCACCGATGATGACCGGAATTCCGTTGTCAACGAAGGTGGTTTTCATCATATCCATGTAGCGATTAAGTTCGGTGAAATCCGATGTTGTACCCCAGGTTGTCCGGCAGGTGCCCCAGCTTGCGTCCTCTTCAAGGATGGCAAAGGTGGAAGGCGTGTAGTAATGAACGGAAACTGCACAGCGGTCCATGGGGTCATCGGGCATTGCAAAGAGTGCATTGCAGGTCTTGGTGATATCTGTGTTATATCCGGCAATGAGCAGGTGGCGTTCATCATTGTTCGCACCGGATTCACGGACGAGATCCACGAAGGTCTGGTTGATTTCATTAAGCAGTGTGTAGGATTCTTCGGTGCTGACGGTGCTCCAGCCGCCTTCCTCATTGAGGGATTCAAACATGAGCTTATCTCCGTAGCTGCCAAAGGCATCGCAGAGCTGCTCCCAGATACGAGTGTATTTGGTCATGCAGGTTTCCTTATCGGTCGGGAAATTCTCCCACCAGCCGCCGTCCCAGTGAATATTGATGATGACATAGAGATCGGCTGCGAGTGCCCAGTCTGTGATCTCCTGCACTCTTGCGATATAGTCCGGATGGATGGTGTAATTGTCCTGCATCATATTGGACCATGCAACGGGAATGCGCAGTACCCCGAAGCCTTCATCAGCATAACCCTGGATGATGTTCTGTGTAATTGTCGGACTGCCCCAGGCGGTTTCATAGGAATTGACCGTGCCGTCACCCCACTGTGCAATCCAGTCGCCGCAGGATTCAAGCGTATTGCCAAGATTGATGCCAAGTCCCATATCCCGGACAATCTCCATGGTTGTGAGATCACGCATCTCGGTGCTGTCTGCCGTGGCAGGGATACTCTGACAGACAGTGCAGCCAAGCATTGCCGCAGCGCAGAATGCCGCTTTGATTTTGTTTAGTAACATTGTTTTTCCCCCTCAAAAAGATATATATATATAGCTTCATTATAGCATTTCCTGACAGATTTGGAAATAGCGGAATCTGCTTTTTTTGATAGCGTACAGCGCGATGAACGGATTTTAGAGGGAAATACAGAAAAAACAAAGAATGTTATTGCAAATCGTGCAGAAATATGCTATAATAATTGCAGAAAAAGAGATACAGGAGGTGCTTTATGGAAATACATTCCATTGGTTACCATCATGTCCATGGCAGGGATTTTGTCATGGAACGTCCCGAGGGAATTGGACAGGGCTGGTTGTTTGTCCTGATGAAAAGCCCTGCGCTTGTGAGGCAGGATGGAAGGGAAATGATCACGGAACCCAATACGGTGCTGATCTATTCCGGTGATATTCCGCAGTATTATGCGGCACTGGATGAAAATTACACGGACGACTGGTTCTATTTTACTGTTGAACAGATGGATATTGCGCTGTTCCGGGAGCTGGAGATTCCGATTGGTGTGCCGGTGAAAATCCAGAATGCGGAGGAGCTGTCGAATCTCATCCGTACGATGACCTATGAATTCTACACCCGCAATCTCTATCACGCGGATCTGGTGGAGCTGTATATGAAAACGCTGTTTTTTAAGCTCAGCCGTCTGATCCACTCCTCCGTGCGCGATTTGCCGGAGAGCGGACAGTCCCGTTATGAGGGCATGATCCGCCTGCGCGAATCCATTTATCAGGATGTCCGGAATGTGGGCAGCGTCAGTGAAATGGCGCGTTCGCTCTCCATGAGCCAGTCCGCCTTCCAGCACACCTACCGGAAGATTTTCGGCACAAATGTGACTGCCGATATCACACAGGCTCGCATCGCCATGGCGCAGAATCTCCTTGCGACAACCAATCTCCCGCTTCGTCAGATTGCAGAGCGAAGCGGCTATTCGAGTGAATTCCACCTCATGCGGCATTTCAAGAATCATACGGGAATGACGCCGACAGAGTACCGCAAGGCAGCAAGATAGTATAAAAACACCCATGCATGATGCATGGGTGTTTTTTGCGTTAGGGATTGCATGGGACGGGATTAGTATTACTGGCAGCTTGCAAAGAATTCTTCAGGTGTGCCGGAGTAACCTGTGCCGGCTGCAGCTGCATACTGCAGAACATAGGCAGCATCCGTTGCATCGAATGCACCGTCAATGTTGACATCTGCATTGGTGAGCTGCTCTTCTGTCAGACCAGTATCCTGACCTGCACCATCGGCTGCTGCTGCAATCAGAATCATGGAAGCGTCCGTTGCGTCTACAACGCCGTCAAGGTTCACATCGCCAAGGCTGAATTCCGGAACGGCATCCAGATCAATGATGGCGTCGGGATCGGTGTAAGCAGTGCCCTTGAATTCAGAAGCATCACCGTCGAGCATCACATTCGCGATGCCGTAGTAGAGGTCGCTTGCCAGATAGAAGCGTACTGTGGAAGCCTCGGAGACATTCATGGTGTATGCAGTGTTGAGCATTGCGGTTGTTACTTCAATCTGACGGTAGATCACGCCGTCAAGCTCGATTACCAGCAGACCGTCCTTGCCTTCTGCATTGTCCAGGTGACCGAGTGTGAAGGTGAGGGTTTCTAC
>JAZQAA010000374.1:0-1501 GCA_045544975.1 Oscillospiraceae bacterium
CCTTGAAGGGTGCTGCTGCATCATGATTTCTGTATGTCATAAATGGCATCACAAAGACGAACAAGAGACGGCATATCGAGTGCTTCGATCCGGACGCTCGGTGCAAGCTCTGCCTCTGCAAAGGCCTCCTGCATCCGCGCCTTCGGAATGCCAAGACCGCCTGCAAGAACGCCGGCAAGCTGTTTTCTTCTCTGGGAGAAGCCGGTTTTCACCATCCGGAAGAACAGCGCTTCGTCCTTGACCTTCCATCGCGGCTCCTGATGAAGGGCAATCTGAATCACCGCTGAATCCACATTCGGTGCCGGCATGAAGCTGCCTCGGGACACCTGAAAGAGCTGGCGTGCTTCGCCGTAATAGGCAACCGCCACGGACACCGCACCCGATTCACGGCTGCCAATCGGCGCGCAGAGGCGCTGTGCCGCTTCCTTCTGCACCATGACAGTAATGGTTTCAATAGGAAGGCGTTCCTCCAAAAGACGCATAATCATGGGAGAAGTGATGTAATACGGAAGATTGGCACATACAGCAACGCGGAGCCCCTCAAATTCTTCGCGGATCAATGCAGCAAGGTCGTACTTCATGGCATCGCCATGAACAACCTTGACATTATCAAATTCCGCAAGTGTCTCTTCCAGAATCGGGAAAAGCCTGTCATCAAGCTCCACGGCTCTCACTTTATCCGCTCGTTTTGCAAGCTCCGCTGTAAGGGTTCCCACACCGGTACCGATTTCCAGAATTCCGAATCCTTCTGCCGCATTGCCAAGTTCTGCAATTCTGGGGCAGACACTCGGATTGATCAGAAAATTCTGACCCAATGCCTTTGAGAAATGGAAGCCATGCCGTTCCAACAGCTGCTTGACATAGCCAATATCCGTCAGGTTCATACATTCCCTCCTGTTTTCTTCATAATTGCTTCTGCACAGCGGATGCCATCCACTGCAGCGGATGTAATACCGCCGGCATAGCCTGCGCCTTCGCCGCAGGGATAGATTCCCCGTACTGCGGTACTGCAGTAATCCTCACCGCGCAGCATCCGTACAGGGGAAGAGCTTCGCGACTCCACACCCGTAAGCAGCGCATCTTCGTCGGCAAAACCACGCAGGCGTTTGTCCATTTCCCGGATGCCAAGCCGCAGGGTTTCACACATAAATGATGGCAGATACCGATCCGGCGATGCGAATGCCGTACCGGGAGTGTAGGTCGGTGTTATCTTGCCAAATGCTGTGGATTCCCGATTCTGCAGGAAATCCCCCACACGAATCACGGGCGCATGATAGCTGCTGCCGCCTGCAAGGAATGCCGCTTCTTCAAGCTGACGCTGCAGGTGCATACCGGACAGTGGATGGTCATCCGGAAAATCGGACGGCTGAATTCCCACAAGCAGCGCGCTGTTCGCATTTCTGCCGTCCCGCGCAAACAGACTCATGCCATTCACAGCGAGTCTTCCGGTTTCGGAAGCTGCCGCAACCACTTCACCGCCCGGACACATACAGAAAGTATA
>JAZQAA010000375.1:0-3059 GCA_045544975.1 Oscillospiraceae bacterium
CATGCTGAATACATTTGATATTCTGGAAACCATCCGCATGATTCAGGATGAGTGTCTGGATATTCGTACCATTACCATGGGCATTTCCCTGCTCGACTGCATTGATCCGGATATCGACAAGGCTTGTGAGAAGGTCTATAACAAGATCACAACCAAGGCGAAAAATCTTGTCAGCGTCGGTGAGCAGATCGAAAAGGAATACGGTATTCCGATTGTCAACAAGCGAATTTCCGTAACACCCATCGCCATGCTGGCTGCTGCCTGCCCGAATGATAATCCTGTCAAGTTTGCGCTGGCACTCCAGAGAGCAGCGGATACCTGCGGCGTTAATTTCATTGGCGGTTATTCCGCGCTGGTACAGAAGGGATTCAGTGCTGGTGATCTGGCTCTGATCAAATCCATTCCGGAAGCGCTCTCTGTAACAACTAATATCTGTTCTTCCGTCAATGTCGGTTCCAGCAAGAGCGGCATCAATATGGATGCTGTCAAGATCATGGGTGAAGTGATTCTCGAATCTGCTAAAATCACTGCTGACCGTCAGTGCATCGGACCTGCAAAGCTCGTTGTATTCTGCAATGCGCCGGAGGATAATCCCTTCATGGCAGGTGCATTCCACGGACCCGGCGAACCCGACTGCGTGATCAATGTCGGCGTATCCGGCCCCGGTGTTGTCCGTGCAGCAATCGCAAAGTATCCGGATGCATCTATTGACGGCATTGCCGATGTCATCAAGAAGACCGCGTTCAAGGTAACCCGTATGGGTCAGCTGGTTGGTTCAAGAGCTTCCAAGATGCTCGGTGTTCCGTTCGGTATCGTGGATCTGTCCCTGGCACCGACTCCGGCAGTTGGTGACTCCGTTGCACATATTCTTGAAGGAATCGGTCTGGAGCAGTGTGGTACCCATGGTACTACCGCTTGCCTTGCACTGCTGAATGATGCAGTGAAAAAGGGCGGCGTAATGGCTTCTTCCAATGTCGGCGGTCTGTCCGGTGCGTTCATTCCCGTATCCGAGGATCAGGGTATGATTGACGCAGCACTTGCAGGCACCCTGAGCCTTGAAAAGCTTGAAGCGATGACAGCAGTCTGCTCCGTTGGTCTGGATATGATCGTTGTGCCCGGTGATATTACTGCTGAAACTATTTCTGCGATTATTGCTGATGAAGCAGCCATTGGTATGGTGAACAATAAGACCACCGCTGTTCGTCTGATCCCTGCAGTTGGTATGCAGGAAGGCGATATGCTGGAATTCGGCGGTCTCCTTGGCAGTGGACCGGTTATGCCGATCAACCGCAAGTCCCCTGCAAAGTTCATTTCCCGCGGCGGCAGAATCCCTGCACCGATGCACAGCATTAAAAACTAAGCGGCGAACCGCCGCTGGTGAGATGTTTCCTTTGGGCTTCGCCCAAGCGGAAACACAGTATCTATTTTGCAAAATTGCATTATACATAAAGGAGTCAATAACATGAAATACTTAGTCGTTCTGTTTGATGGTATGGCTGACTATCCGATTCCGGAGCTGGGCGGCAAGACACCGCTCGAAGCTGCGGATACACCGAACATTGATAAGCTCGCAAAAACAGCAACCGTTGGTCTTGTCAAGAGTGTGGATGATGGCATGAAGCCCGGCAGCGATGTGGCAAATCTCTCCATTATGGGTTACGATCCGAAAAAATACTATACCGGCAGATCCCCCCTGGAAGCAGGCAGTATCGGTATCGATATGAAAACCACCGATGTTTCCCTGCGCTGCAATCTGGTCACTCTGACGGATGAGGCAAATTATGAGGATAAGACAATTCTGGACTACTGTGCAGATGATATTTCCTCCGAGGATGCAAAGGTTCTTGTAGAATATCTGGCTGAAAATCTTAATAATGAAGAATTCACCTTCTACAATGGTGTGAGCTATCGCCACTGTCTGATCTGGGACAATGGTACAACCGATGTTGGTACACTGACTCCCCCTCATGACATCACCGGAAAGCCCATCAAGGAATATATCCCGAATCATCCGAATGCAGAAAAGCTCTACGACCTCATGAAGAAGTCCTACGACCTTCTGAAGGATCATCCGCTGAATCTGGAAAGAATCAAGAACGGCAAGCGCCCTGCCAACAGCATCTGGCTCTGGGGCGAAGGCACCCGTGCACTGCTGGATGATTTCAAGGAAAAGTACGGTCTCAAGGGCTCCATGATCTCCGCCGTTGACCTGCTCAAGGGCATCGGTAAGTTCGCCAACATGAATGTTGTACATGTGGACGGCGTTACCGGTTACATCGATACTAATTTTGAAGGCAAGGCTCAGGCAGCCATCGAGGAATTCAAGAACGGTCAGGATTTCGTTTACATCCATGTGGAAGCACCGGACGAGTGCGGACACAGAAACGAGATCGACAACAAGGTCAAGGCGATCTCCATCATCGACAAGACCATTCTCGGACCGGTAACGGAGTATCTGAGAAGTCAGGGTGATTTCAAGGTTCTGGTAACACCCGACCATGCAACGCCGCTGTCCCTGATGACACATACCAACGACCCGATTCCGTTCTTCATCTATGACAGCACCAAGGAGTGCGAGGGTGTGGACGGCTTCTGCGAGAGAACCGCAAAGGAAACCGGTCTGTTCATCCAGCCGGGTTATACCATTATGGGTAATTTTGCAAAGTAATCTTCCGCATAAAATACAAGCAGCCGCTGTAAAAAACGGCTGCTTATTTTGTTTTATATCTTTACAAATCTGTCAATATCTCCCTTTTTGTCAAGGAACATGGACTTCGGTCTTACCCAGACAGAACCATTCTCATCACTGCGGTAAACGACCATTTCCTCCATCGTTTCGGTATGCGTACCAATGGCAATGACCGTGTACACACCGCCCTTGAAGTGACGGTAACGCTCGCCCTCATGCACCTCACGGGGCACAGGAAGTTCAGCGGGCTTTTCCTCCGGAATGTCATTCACGATATTGTCATGCACAAGGATCATCGAAGAATGCGGCTCCAGATGCAGGAATGCATTGCCGTACTCCACACGCACAGCATTGCCGCTGACCGCATCCA
>JAZQAA010000376.1:0-22682 GCA_045544975.1 Oscillospiraceae bacterium
CCTGCGCACCGAGACCAGCAACAATGAGTGCCGCGCCGCCGCGCAGATCCGTTGCACGCACCTGGGCTCCATGGAGACTCGCAACGCCCTTGATCACTGCCGCTCTTCCGGCAACACGGATATCCGCGCCCATTTTCACAAGGTCATCCACATGGCGGAATCGGTTTTCAAAAATGGTTTCCTCCACAAGCGTGGTACCCTTTGCACAGCAAAGAGCTGCCATCAGGATTGCCTGTGCATCGGTGGGAAATCCCGGATAGGGCATTGTCCGGATGCACCTCACGCTGCGAAGCGGTGAAGATGCCGAAAAATGCAGTTTTCCGTCAGATACACAGATCCGGCAGTTCATCTGTTCAAACACATCGAGGATGCTTTCCAGATCCGCTGTGCGGATATGCGTCAGCGTCAGGCTTCCGCCCGTTGAGGCTGCTGCAGCGAGCCATGTTGCCGCTGCAATCCGATCCGGCATAATACGATATGTACAGCCGTGGAGTCTGCGTACGCCTCTGATACGGATGGTGCTGCTGCCATCACCTGTAATCTTTGCACCGCAGGTGCGCAGATATGCAGCAAGATCGATTATTTCCGGTTCCCGGGCAGCATTGCTGATGACCGTTTCGCCCTCTGCAAGAACTGCAGCAAGGAGAATATTCTCCGTCGCACCCACGGAAGGAAACTGCAGGTGAATTCTTGCGCCGTGCAGTCCCTTTGGAGTTGCGCAGTGAAGCGTTCCGTTTTCCTCACGGATACGCACGCCCATGCGCTGCAACGCCTGCAGATGAAGATCAATGGGTCTTGGTCCCAGTTCGCAGCCGCCGGGATAGCCGAGTGTGCATACACCCATTCTTCCAAGAACGGCTCCCAGAAAAATGATGGACGAGCGCATTTCGCGCATGGCAGATTCCGGAATCTGCGCACAGCCAAGATGGTTTACCTCTACTCTGACAGTATTCCCCTGCATTTCACAGCGGCAGCCAAGTCCCGTCAGAATCCGGCACGCCGCGTAGACATCGGACAGCTTCGGGCAGTTCTCCAGCAGGTTCTCTCCTTCGCAGAGCAGTGCTGCCGCAAGGATGGGGAGCGCACTGTTCTTTGCCCCCTGCACCTTGATTTCTCCTTCCAGCCGCTGACCGCCTTGTATCATCAGTTTCTGCATCTGTTCCACCCCTTCCTAATCCATCCTATGCCGGCGGCGGAAAAGGGTGATTCCATTTTTAGTTTGCTTTTTTCACAAGGGATGCAATGACCTTCCAGATCCGTGCATCCGTATCCTCCACAGCGAGGGACGCTGCATTCTGCGCCATGCTCTGGAGCTTCGGGCGATCCTCGTAGAGTCCCTCAATACGGGAGATCACCTCTTCGGCAGTGACATTTTTCTGCTCAATCACAATGGCTGCACCTGCCTTGGCAAGCACCATGGCATTGTGGTACTGGTGATTCGCCGTCACAACGGGGGACGGAATCAGAATCGAGGGCTTGCCGAGTGCTTCCAGCTCTGCAAGAACGGAAGCGCCGGAGCGGCAGATCACAAGATCTGCAGCCGCCATGCAGGTATCCATATCATTGATATACTCCGTAATGCGAACGCGGTCGTTCTTCATGGGGATGCCGTATTCCTGCATTTTCTGCGGGAAGGTATCCTTTCCCATGCCGCCGTAGCCATGGATATGGTTGATGTGCAGTCCCTTGCCGGTATGCCATTTGAGCACCTCTGCCATGGTATCGTTGATGCATCCTGCGCCGAGGCTTCCGCCGAAGGAGAGAATGCAGAAATCATCGTTGAAACCAAGCTCCGCTCTTGCCTGTGCGCGGGTTTTCTGCCGAAGATTGGAGCGCACGGGAAGTCCGGTCACTGTATACTTGATATTCGGGTCAAAGTACTGGAGCGCCTCCTCCACGGTGAGCATGACATGATCCACTTCCTTGGCAAGAAGCTTGTTGGTCACGCCCGGGAAGGCATTCTGCTCATGAATCGCGCAGGGAATTCCCATTTTTGCAGCCATACGGATAACGGGACCTGCAACATAGCCACCGGTACCGATGGCAATATCAGGCTGGAACTCCTTGATAATCTGCTTGGCGCGTCTGCCGGAGCCTGCCAGATACCAGAGTGCCTTCACATTCCGGCAGATATCACCGGGGGCAAAGCTGCGCTGAAATCCGGCAACCTTGATATGGGCAAGTTTGTAGCCTGCCTCAGGAACGAGTCTTGCTTCCATGCCGTTGGGTGTTCCGGCAAAGAGGAATTCTGCGTCGGGGCAGTGCTCCTTGATGATGCCTGCAATGGCAAGTGCAGGATTGATGTGGCCGCCTGTTCCGCCGCCTGCGAGTAACACTTTCATATAATCACCTTTTCATCTGGATTTCTTATGCATTCTGTCTGTATTCCGGAGACGGGGATGCTTCCGGTTCCTGCGGTCCTGCAGTTCTTGGGTCCTCAACGATATAGCGCGCACGCGATACATTGAGAATGATGCCCATCTGCATCAGCTGCATGACAAGCGCGGTACCGCCGTAGCTGAAGAACGGCAGGCTGATACCGGTATTCGGTACAAGACCGCTGACAACAGCAATATTCAGAAATGCCTGCAGTCCGATCTGTACGGTAAAGCCCACTGCAATGAGCATACCAAAGCGATCCTTTGCCTTGGTTGCGATATGGAAGCCCTGTACAACGAGCATCACAAAGAGCAGGATCACAGTAATTGCGCCAACGAGTCCCAGTTCCTCACAAACGATGGAGAAAACAAAGTCGTTCTCCGATTCCGGAAGGTAGAGGTATTTCTGACGGGATTCGCCGAGTCCCAGTCCGAACAGTCCGCCGGAGCCGATGGCAATGAGGGACTGCCTTGTCTGCCAGGTATTCGCAAGATCCTCGCTGTCAAAGGGATGGAGCCAGGTTGTGAGTCGCTCCATGAAGTAGTTGTAATCCTCCACAACGGATTTGTAAATAATCAAAGCAGAGAGTGCTGCAACACCGATGATACAGATGACAAACAGATGCCAGAATTTTGCACCGCCGACATAGATCATGATGACGCCGATCATGCAGATCAGAAGCGTGCAGGACAGATGCGGCTGTTTCATCAGGAGTGCAGCGATCAGTCCGAGCATCAGAATGAACGGCAGCACGCCGATTGTGAACTGCTTCATCCTGTCGAAGTTCTTGTCAATGGCATAGGCAAAAAGAATGACCACCGCAAATTTTGCAAGCTCGGACGGCTGGAAGGTCGTAAAGCCAAGATTCAACCATCGCTGACAGCCCGTTCCGAGATCCGTTCCGACGAACAACACCAGGATCAGAAGGAGAATGCTTCCGATATAGGCTGCAAGCGCAACCCACCCTTTTTGGAAAAAATGATAATCGAAGAACGACATAAACAGCATCGCACCCAGTCCGACCAGTGCAAAGATTCCCTGACGCAAGGCGTAGAAATAGCCGGGCTTATCCTCATTGATTGCAATTGCGTAGCTTGCCGAAAACATCATGACAATACCAAGTCCCAGCAGAATCAGAACCACAATTGCAAAGGTCATATCGGCACCGCCAAGACGAATCCTTCGTTTTTTCGGTCTTCTGTCCGCCGTATTCTGAGGATTCGCCGGATTTGCTCTTACTCCCGTGCGTTCCATTCCATACCTCTCCTTCCTTTTATTTCGTGTTTCATTTTATTGATATGCAAGTATTGCGGCAATGCCGCACACAGCTGCAAAACCTGCCAGCAGCCCGATGCACTGCCATGGATTCATGCCGCTCCGGTGCATCCTCTTCTGGAGCGTTCCGCCCTGGTCAGAAGCTGCCCTCCGGTATTTCGGCAGAAGATTCACCCAATAGACAGCCGGCAGCACCAGCAGCGTCAAATACTGGCCGCTCAGAAGAATACCTCCGAGCACGGCTGCTGCAAGCCACTGGGTTCCGGTTCTGCCGATCCGGCATTTAGCCGGATGCAGATTCCAGACAAGGCATCCGATACAGGCACCGGCGGCAGATAGTGTATAAACAGCCTGAAGAGGCTGCACAAGTTCAATCAGAATGATAGTGACAAAGAGCAGCAGGATGCCTCCAACGCTGACGCTGACACCATCGGTTTCCTCCTCCATCGCAGAGGCGGCCAGCCAGATTCCTGTCAGAATGAGTGCAGTGACGGGGACATAAAGTATACCGGCATCGAATTTCTGAAAACCAAAGTCCATCACTGTTGCCTTCTCAGGCTGTGCAGTATGATGCCACAGCATCAAAAGCGCAAGATGCAGGAGATAGACGGTCATCCATCCCATCACAGGAGACAGGCGTTTGGCTGCGCGGCGCTTTACCTGCAGCCAGTCAAGCACAAAGCCGGCAGCTGCGCTGCATACCGCATAGCCTGCCATGCAGGCAAGTGCGGCGGTTTCCCTCTGAAAGCTGAAGGAAGTGCGGTCCGTATCGCCAATTGTCCGGTACAATGCAAAGCCGAGCGCAAATCCCGTCAGACATCCGAACAATAGCAGAAGTCCGCCCATGGTCGGGCGAAGCTGTTCACCGGCAGCTTCTCCTGTGCCGGACTTCTCATCCGGTACACACATCCGCAGTCTGCGAAGATACGGAATGAGTGCGGCTCCCATAATACCGCTTGCAAGTGCCGCACTAAGCGCGGCAGTCAGCTGCAGCCAGAGGGGCATTACACTGCACCATAGAGCTGCTCAATAATCTTTTCAAGGTGCATACCATGGCTTGCCTTGAAGAGGACACAGTCACCTTCCTTGAGGGTACTGCGCAGCTGCTCTGTCAGCACATCGGCATCCTCCGTGCAGAAGCACTGCACAGCATCACCGGCATTTTCCGCAATGCCCTTTGCGGCATTTCCATAGCAGAAGAGCAGGTCAATTTCTGCATTTTTAACCATTTCACCAACAGCAGCATGGAGGCTTTCGCTATGCTCTCCAAGCTCCAGCATATCGCCGAGAACAGCGATTTTTCTGCCCTTGCACGGCTGCTTGCTCAGTACACCGAGCGCTGCGCGCATGGAATCCGGACTCGCGTTATAGCAGTCCGCAATGAGGGTCTGCCCATTCTGCTGCGAAATATTCTGGCGCATTCCGGTGGGCTCATATTTGGCAAGTCCGCAGAGAATTTCCTGCGCCGTCATGCCGGCGAGTGTGCCGACAAGATATGCCGCGAGCGCATTTTTGACATTATGCTCACCAACAGCCGGAAGAACGGCAAGCATGGATTCCTCACCATGATGGATGGTGAAGGTCGTCACGCCGTCATCCTCCTTGATGTCCTCTGCAAAGACATCCGCAGAGGCGGAATTTTCAATCGAATAAGTAAGAACCGGACGGGTCAGCTTCTCTCCAAGATCGCAGAGCATCGGATCATCCGCGGACACAATCAGCGGTGCATCGGGTGCCATGCCTTCCAGAAGCTCCAGCTTCGCCTTCAGAATTCCCTCGCGGGAACCGAGATTCTCGATATGGGAATAGCCAATATTCGTAATCACGCCGATGGTCGGATGGGCGCTGTTTGACATACGGGAGATTTCCCCGAAATGGTTCATGCCCATTTCAATGACAGCTGCACCGTGCTCCTTCGTCAGACCGAAGAGCGTTTTCGGCATACCGATTTCGTTATTGAGATTCTGCTGTGTTTTCAGCGTATTGTATTTCTCGGACAGCACGCAGGCAATGAGTTCCTTTGTGGTGGTCTTGCCGACACTGCCGGTCACTGCAGCGATCGGGATATCAAACTGGCTGCGGTAATAGGACGCGATGTCAAGAAGCGCCTGACCGGTATGCTTTGTCACGATGCAGGGGTAATCCCCGATCTGGGTATCGGTCACTGCGGCAACGGCTCCGGCTTCGATTGCCTTGCCGACATAATCATGTCCGTCAAAACGGGCACCGCGCAGTGCCAGAAACAGGCAGCCCTGCGGCAATGCTCTCGTATCCGTGCTGATTTCTGTGATCTCCGCATCAATCGGGCTTTCAGCACCGATTGCAGCGGCAAGCTCCCTGAGCTGAATTGTTTCCATGCAGATCCTCCTATGCCAGCTGCGCTAAGGCTTCGGCAACAATTTCCCGTTCATCAAAATGGGTATGGCGGTTATTTTCAAAAATCTGATAATCCTCGTGTCCCTTGCCGGCGAGCACGATCACATCACCGGGCTGTGCAATCGCGCAGCCGTGGAAAATGGCTTCTTTTCTGTCCGTTACGACTTCATAGGGCACTTTTGTATCCTTCAGACCCTCCAGAATATCGGCAATGATCGCCTCGGGGTCTTCATCACGGGGGTTATCGGAGGTCACAAGCAGGAGGTCGGCGTATTTTGCCGCTGCCTGTGCCATGAGGGGACGCTTCGTGCGGTCACGGTTGCCGCCGCAGCCAAACAGACAGATGAGTCTGCCCTCGGTATAGAGCTTGACATTTTCAAGGATATTTTCAATGGCGTCGGGTGTGTGGGCATAGTCACAGATCACGGAGAAATCCCGTCCTGTGGGGACAACCTCGCATCTTCCCTTAACGCCGGGACAGCTCTGCAGGTGGGGCAGAATCTGTGCGTCAGAAAGTCCCATGCTGCGGCAGACAGCGTACGCAGCAGTCGCATTGGCGATATTGAAGTAGCCCGTCATACGCATACTGATTTCCTGCGCGCCTTCCTTCGTAGTCAGATGGAAGGAGGTGCCGCTTGCCTTGACAGAGATGGGCGCATAGGCATAATCCCCTTCACTGCCGTAGCTGTATTTTTCGCAGGAGGTTTCCGAAAACAGGCGTATTCCGTAATCATCCTCCGTGTTGATAATGGCAGTATCGCAGATGGCAAAGAGCATCTTCTTTGCATCATAATAGGCATCCATTGTCTTATGGTAATCGAGATGATCCTGCGTGAGATTTGTAAAGACCGCTGCATCGAAATGCGTCGGGCCGATGCGCTTCTGCACAAGACCAAAGGAGGAAACCTCCATCACTACAGTATCACAGCCAGCCTCATACATTTTCTGATAAAGCTGCATGAGATCGAAGGTCATGGGGGTTGTGTTATCGGTATGAACGATTTCATCGCCGATTTCATTCTGGATGGTACCGATCAGGCCGACCTTGTGTCCGTTTGCAGTCAGGATATACTTGATGACATTGGTGATGGTGGTCTTGCCGTTTGTACCGGTGACACCGATGAACTTCATCTTCCGTTCCGGATGACCGAACCACGCTGCACAAAGCTCACCATAGCAGGCACGGCTGTCCTCCACCACGAGCTGGCGCTCCTGGAGTCCGAGGTCGCGCTCGCACACAACAAGCGCAGCACCCTGTGCAATTGCCTGCTCCGCCGCACTGTGACCGTCAAAGCGTTCACCCTTGATGCAGACATAGATACAGTCCTTCACAACCTTGCGGCTGTCATCGGTTACGGCAGTAATCTCAAGCTCTCCGGACAAGCCGGAAGGGATGGTTTCCAGTAAATTTGCAAGTTTCATACGCACTCCTGCTTTCTTTCAAAATGCGGTATCAGCCGCTCTGGTCGTTGACAACATAGGTCAGTTCAATCACAGTACCGATTTCTACCGAGGTGCCAGCCTCAACGGACTGCACCTGTACAAGCACATCGGTACGATCCGCCGATGCACCGGCAGCAACATAGTTCAGACCGAGATTCGTCAATGCCTGGTTGGCATCCTTTGCCGTATAGCCCTGCAGATTCGGAACCTCAACATATTCTGTCACATAATTGGAATCGGTATACAGAATCACCTTGCCGTTTGCAGAAACAGTGGAGCCTGTGAGAGGACACTGTTTCACGACAACATCGCCCTCACCCTTGACCTCATACTGCAGACCGAGCTGTGTGAGGGTATTCTGGGCAGTTTCCAGATCCACATCGAGCAGCAGCGGAACATTGACATCCAGCTCTGCATACTCTTCCTGTGTGTATTCCGGATAATAGCCGAGGTACGGAAGCGCCTCTTCCATCACGGCTCTTGCATAGGGTGCACAGACAACGCTTCCGTAGTAGCCGATATCCTTGTTCGGCTCATCGGCAATGAGCAGCATCACAATCTCCGGATCATCCGCCGGTGCGAAGCAGCAGTAGGAAGCGACATACTGCATATTGTTCTCGTCATATTCATCGAGCTTCTGGGATGTACCGGACTTACCACCGATGGCATAGCCCTTGATGTACGCATTGCTGCCGCCGTTATCATCCACAACTGCCTGCAGCAGCTCACGGACGGTAGCGGAGGTTTCCTCGGAGATCACCTGTCGTTTCTCAGAGGTCTCCATGGTTCGCAGCACATTGCCGTCACTGGAAACAATCTTGCTGACGATCTGGGGTTCTACAAGATAACCGCCGTTGATAACTGCTGAAATACCAGTGATCATTTCCATTGCGGTGAGCTTATTGGTCTGACCGAAGGCACTGGAGGACAGCTCTACGATACCCATATTGGCATCGCTCACATACAAACTGCTTACCTCGCCCGGCAGGTCAATGCCGGTCTTTTCGGTCAGTCCGAACGCCTTGAAGTAGGAGAAGAAGCGTTCCACACCAAGCCGCTGTCCGACTTCGATAAAGGCGGGGTTGCAGGAATTGGTGAGTGCCTGCGAGAAGGTCTGGATACCGTGACCGGAGAGCTTATGGCAGTGAATCGGCCAGTCAGCGACCTCCATGACACCGGTGCAGTTGAATGTATCTGTCAGGGGATTGACGAGATTTTCCTCGATTGCCGCTGCGGAGGTAAAGATCTTGAAAACAGAACCGGGTACATACAGCTCCGTAATCGCCTTGTTCTTCCACTGCTTTTCGCGGGCTGCAACATAGGCTTCCGTATAGGCGTCGCCCGTCAGAAGCGAAAGCTGCTGTGCTGCATAGGGATCCGTAATCGTTGAAGGGTCATTCAGATCAAAACTCGGATAGGTTGCCATTGCATAAACCGCTCCGGTTTTCGGGTTCATAATAATGCCGCAGGCACGGTTGCGGACCTCATAGGTCTCACACATTTCCCGCATATTCTTTTCCAGATAGTACTGGAGGGTGGTATCCAGTGTGAGGTACAGGGAGCTTCCGTCCTGCGCCGGATAGGTCGTCGCATAACGGTAGGGCATTTCATTGCCCATTGCGTCCGTAGCGGAGATGACTCTTCCGTCCGTACCGGCAAGGAAATTGTCATAATAGTATTCAAGTCCGTACTGTCCGTCGCCATCGGCATTGGTGAAGCCGATGACCTGCGCTGCCATATCGCCCTGCGGATAGTAGCGACGCGTATCCTCCTGCGTTGTAATGGAGGTGATGCCATACAAATCGAAGAACGCCATCAGCTCATCAACAACATTCTTTTCTACCTGGCTTTTCAGTACATAGTACTGGGTGTCCATTGCCATGGCATCACTGACAGTTGCCGCATCGATTCCGAGCTTTTCCGAAAGCATGGTCACAATTTTCTGACGCAGTGCCTCCACAGCCATAATTTCCTGTCCGGGCTTGAGCTGACCGCCCTCATCAAGGGTCGTCTGCCAGTTGAGCATGACCTCGTCCATGCCGTCCATTTCATCCTGGAACAATGACGGGTCGATAAACACCTTGTACACCGTTGCACTCCATGCAAGCGGCGTACCGTTGGCATCATAAATGGTGCCGCGGTTTGCCGATATGGAGATATTGGTAAAGTGCGTGCTGTTTGCCTGTTCGGAATAGAACTCGTTCTCCACAATGCAAAGCGTAAACAGCTTTGCAATGACAGCCAGTACAAATGCCAGAATCACGAGCAGTACCGTCCAGTTTGTACGCATTTTCATGTCCCTTGTCGGGGAATTATCCTTCACTTCCAATCTGTAGGCCTCCTTTTTGACAGATACTTCCAGATAACACACAAACAGGCAGGAGGTTCCCCGCCTGCCTGTCATAATTTCGCTTAAAAAGACAATGACGCTGATCCTACACAGATGCAGCCGTAATCCGATCATTGCTGTTGTTCACTTGCAAAATGACAGAAGCACGGTATCGGTATCACTCTATGAGTGTCTCATCTGATATATTCCACAAGATCATCGAACCATGTCTTGATTTTGACAAACACATTCTGTTCTGCTTCAGGAATCTCCACGACATCATTGGTCTGGATCTGGATATACTCAATCTGGGACGCATCAATTTCATGCATTCCGAGTACATTCTCCGCATATTCCTGCACATCCTTGTTGGAGGTTTTTCCAGCAAGTTCTGACTGCATTCGAATGTTTTCGCTCAAAAGATCCGTTCTCTGCTTTTCAAGATCAGTGATTTCATGATTGATCTGCAGCAGCTGAACCTCACTAAATATTGCTGCGGCAAGCAACAAAAAGCCGAGAAACACAGCCAAAACAATTCCAACTACTGAAGATCTTCTACCCGTATTTCGTGCCATTTCGATCTCATTGCTGCTCTGCTGCTGATATGAGGGCGGTGTGACTTCCGGGACAGCATTAGAATGATTGTAATATTGTACCCGAATCGGATCACCGGGGCGCTCATAATAAGCCATGACAACATTTAGCTCCTTTCTATCAGTCTGAGCTTTGCACTGCGGCTTCTGTTGTTCATTGCAAGCTCCTCCTCACCTGCGGTGAGAGGCTTTCTGACAACAAGCTTCCCCTTCGGCTTCTTGCCGCAGACGCACTGCGGAAAATCCGGAGGGCAGGTGCAGCCGCTGCACCATTTTGCAAACTGCTGTTTCACGATCCGATCCTCAAGGGAATGGAAGGTAATCACTGCCAGTATGCCGCCGGGCTTCAGGCAATCAAATGCGGCCTCAAGTCCCTGTCGTAAATGTCCAAATTCATCATTCACAGCAATTCGGATTGCCTGGAATGTTTTCTTGCAGGGGTTCTTCTCCCTGCGGAATTTCTGCGGTACGGAATTCCTTATAATTTCTGCAAGCTGTCCGGTTGTTTCAATGGGATGCTGTTCCCTCTCCCGGACGATATTGGCAGCAATTCTGCCAGCGAATTTTTCCTCTCCGTAATCACGCAGAATGGTTGTGAGCTCCTGTTCTGACCAGGTGTTTACAACATCCTTTGCACTGATGCCCGTCTGGCTCATACGCATATCCAGCGGCGCATCCGCATGGTACGAGAAGCCGCGCTGTGCCTCATCCAGCTGGTGGGAGGAAACTCCCAGATCCATCAGGATGCCGTCCACTGCCGGGATGTTCAGTTCATCCAGCACTTCCCGCATCTGTGAATAATTACTGTGAACGACCCTTGCAGGCAGTCCTGCGAGCCGTTCTGATGCAGCCTTCACTGCATCGGGATCCCGATCAAGTCCAATCAGCATACCGTTTCCGGAAAGCCTTGAGGCAATTTGAAATGAGTGACCGGCACCGCCGACTGTTCCGTCGACATAGATGCCGTCTGGGTGAATTGCCAAGCCATCAAGTGTTTCCTGCAACAGTACAGGAATGTGTACAAACTCCATATTCCTGCTTCCTCCATTACAGGTTCAGTGCTTCCAGAATGCCTGTGGACTTCGGATCGAACGCTTCATCCACACTCGTCCATCTGCTGCTATCCCAAATTTCTGCCTTGGTACCGGCGCCGACAATCACGACATCCTTATCAAGGCCTGCGTGTTCGCGCAGGGGCTGCGGGATCAGGATTCGACCCTGCTTGTCCGGTGTCACTTCGCAGGCACCGGCATTGAGCCAACGGCGGAAGCCCTCCGCGCTCGGACCAGTCATCTGGTTGAGCTGATCGTTGACATCATCCCACTTTTCTTTGGAGTAAACAGACAGAAAATCCTCCGATGCACCGCGGACAATCCAGAAGGATTCTCCGAGCGCCTCTCGCAGCTTTGCAGGAAAGTTCATGCGGCCCTTGGTATCAATATTATGGTAGTATGTTCCTGTGATACCACTGCTTGCCATTCCTGCTCACCGCCCGTCTCTTTCTTTTTGTTCTTTGTTTTGTTCTTTTGTTCTAAATTTTATCTCTTTTTTCGATGAAAGGGTGATTTGCCGTGTGAATGTCTTGATTCCATCTCCCCATCCCATCCACAATCAGGGATTGGAGTGGGAATCCGCTCCACTTTAAGGTTCAATTCCCCACTTTTCACCTTATCATTATTATAACACATCCTAAGAGTAATAACAATTGTAGGTGTTGACAAATTTCTGTTACAAAATTTGTGCATTTTTATGATTAATTTGGGGGATGATATAGGAACGGCGTCCATGCAAAGCATCCGGAGGGGGATTTTGGGGGTGAAAATGCCCACTTTGGAGTCGGATTTTCAAAAAAGTGGAGTGGATTCCCTATTGGGGATTATATTTGATGGGAGGGGGTGCGAAAGTAGGGGTTGTCGCGCCTTCCCTGTCTCCCCTTTGCATCCTGTTTGGATCGAAAACACTTTCATGCGTCCTCCGCTCTCCCTTCCCTATTGCAATTATCCATAGAATATGTTAAAATGAAAGAAGCATTCACGAAGGAAGGGACTTCCTTCCTCAAAGGATACAATTATAATAAAGAAAGGACGCTTTCATGGAACGGATCAAACAATCCATCCGGCACCCCTCCCCTCTGCGGAAGGCAGCTGCGGCGCATCCATGTCTCTTTGTACTGGCTGGGTGTCTGCTGTGCACGGTGCTCGGATTTGGTTCACAGGAGCATTTCGGAATTCTGCAGGCAGGTATCGTGTGGCTTGCAGGCAGTACGGCACTGCTGCTCCTTCGGGAAACGCTTTGTCAAAATAAGGTGCAGCTTTCCGTTATGGAGGTGCTGTGGAGTGCGCTCTGCATCTGGCTTGGAACCGCCCCATCCCCTGCGCAGTGGTGGATTGTGGGGGGCGTGACGGCACTTGTACTGCTCTTCGGCAGCCTCTACGCTTCCCAAAGGCTGACGGACGGGCTTTGCGGTGCGCTGCTGTGCGGCATGGGTTTCTGTATGCGCTTTGCCTATGTGCTTGCGACGCCCTATTATGTCCGGCAGCACGATGTCGGGCGATTCGGCGGTGAGAGCGGCCATGCTTTCTACATCGAGTACCTGTTCACTAACGGGCATCTCCCCGACTTTGATGTCCGCGAGGTCTGGCAGTGCTATCATCCGCCCCTGCACCATTCCATTGCCGCTGTCTGGATGCGGCTGCTTCACGCATTCGGGGTTCCCTACGAACAAATCTGCGAGAGCGTACAGCTCCTGCCGTTTGCCTATTCCTGCATCTGCCTTGTGCTCTTCTGGAAGCTGCTGCAGCACTTTCAATTGCAGGGCGCCGCCATGGCAATTCCGCTTGGCATCATGGCATTCCATCCGACATTCCTTCTGCTCGGTGGAAGCATCAACAACGATATGCTGAGCATTACTTTCTTTTTATGGGCGATCCTGCTGACCTGCCGGTGGTACCGGGAACAGAAGCTCTCTGTAATTCTGCAGCTTGCTATTGCGATCGGCTGCGGCATGATGACAAAGCTCTCGGTCTGGATGGCGGCACCTGCAGCTGCGGCTGTGTTCCTGCTGGTTCTCTACAAAAACCGCAGAACTCCGCGCCATCTGATCGGGCAGTATGCGGCATTCGGTGCCGTCTGCATTCCGCTTGGACTTGGGTGGGGCATCCGGAATCTGGTTCGTTTCGGCGTGCCGCTCACCTATGTACCGATGCTCTCCTCTGCGAGTGAGCAGTATGTCGGGGATATTCCGGTACTGCAGCGTCTCTTTGATATGAACCCGAAGCAATGGCTGTATGTCTACGACTGTTTTACAATGTACGGGCAGTCCTATAATGAATATAATCCGACCTTCGGGCTTCTGAAAACCGCGCTCTTTGATGAGCTGATCAACACGAAGAATTACCCTGCTATTGCAGGATTCGGGGAATTCTTATTTTTCTCGCAGATTCTTGTGATACTGGTATCACTCATCGGCATTGTCATGGTTCTGCGCCGCCGGAACACGACTGCGGAGCACTGGCAGCTTCTTCTGACCTACGGAATCACGCTGGTCAGCTACTACAGCTTCTGCATCATGTACGCGCACACCTGCACGCAGAACATCCGCTACGCTACGCCTTTGATTCTGATCGGCTGTCTGTTCCTCGGAATGTGGCTGCAGAAGGGCGAAAAGCTCTCCCCTGCCGGCATTCTCCGAAAGGTACTGTTCGTCCCGGCACTTTTGTTCATGCTGGGAAGCTATCTCGTGTATGCGGTGGTTTGTGTGTAATTCGCCCACTGGCGTGGGGTATTACCCCGCCCTCTCCCATTCCCTTGCAACGCATTGAACCCCCCTGCTTCAGAAAAGCAGGGGGGTTCTTCTCAAAAAATCGCTCCGCAGGAGGGCGGGGGTGGGGGCAGTTTTCAAAATCTGCCCCTTTTTTAATTCTCTGTCATTACTCCGTTCTCAACGCAACAACCGGATCCTTCTTGGCTGCGCTTCTGGAGGGGATGATGCCTGCAATCAGTGTCAGCACCATGCTGATGATAACAAGTGCAATCGCAGCACCAATCGGAAGCTGTGCATTCAGTGCCATGATGCCTGTCAGTGCATGGATCACAATGTTGATCGGGATGCACAGGAGATAGGTCACAAGCACGCCCAGAAGTCCTGCGGAGAAACCAATAATCAGCGTTTCTGCGTTGAACATACTGGAAACATCACGCTTCGAAGCACCAATCGCACGGAGAATACCAATCTCCTTTGTTCTCTCCTGTACGGAAATGAGCGTGATGACGCCGATCATAATGGAAGATACAATCAGGGAGATGGCAACAAAGGAAATCAATACATAGGTAATCGTATTGATAATGGTGGTAATGGAAGACATCATGATGCCGATGTAATCCGTATAGGTGATCTTCTGCAGATCATCCTGATTTTCATTATAGTCAGCAATCACTTCCTCGATGCGGTCCTTGTTTTCGAAGGAGGAAGCAAAGAGGTTAATGGTCTGCGGATCATCCAGATCCACATAGCCCAGCTCGGAAAGGTTCATGTCATAGGTGGACTGGGAGAATTCGAGGAGCTCATCATAATAGACAGCAAGCTCTGCATCCGTGTATTCCTCCATTGCCGCATCAAAGGCAAGGAGCAGCTGCTCGGGTGTCATGGCTGCCATCTGCTGCTGCACACCCTGTGCATACTGGAGCTTCACCTGCTCAGCCGCCATCTCGGAGTACAGCTCTGTGATTTCCTCATCGGTCATGCCTTCAAGATAGCCTGCGATATCCTCCTCTGCCATACCCATCTGCGCAGCCATTGCCTGTGCAATGGTGGACTTCATCACATCGGGGGTCATGCCCGCCATCGCCTGTTCGAGCATGGCTTCCATTTCCTCATCGGAGGGGATGGACAGCATGGAAACATAGAGAACGGACTTCTCCGCATCGCTCAGCTCTTCTACATAGCTTCTGAATTCCTCCGCCTTCTTGGCATCGGTTACCTCACCGGATTCATCCTTGAAGGGCAGGCCGGTAAAGATATCGGTATTGGGGCTGTCAAGCTGTGCCTTGACTGCCTCGGAATCAAACATCTCACCAACCACATATTCTGTCAGCAGATGTGTGTAAGCAATCGCACCGGTCAGCATGGGAGCTGTGGTATCCTCGCTCGGACGGATGATACCGCTGACCTTGAGGGTCATTGCGTTATCATAGAGGTACTTCAGACCGCTTTCGGTTTCGCGGCGGTCAACGAACACGCCGGTGCCGTCGTCATAGAAGCAGTCGGAATTGAGAATCACGCGGTAATCCATCGCGCAGATTTCCTCATAAGTCCAGCTCTTGGCTTCCTTGGATTCGAGCTTTACACCATCCATGGCAGCGTCAATCATCGCGTCCATGGTATCCTTGGAGGTCAGACCGAGCGCATAGAGCGTTACATCGTCCAGCTCATTGTTTTCATCGACAACGAGTACAACTTCATTATAGGCGGTCGGCCATGTGCCGTAGATCACATCGTACTGATCCTTCAGAAGATCACTGATGGGGTCGCCGTTGTCGCCGGAGAGCATCTCCTGCCAGAGGCCGCCTGCCATCATTTCTGTGGAGGACATTCCCATTACAGAGGACTGGGTATCCATCATCGCGGACACATCCATGCCCATTGCCTGGGACATAAGCTCTTCAAGAAGATCCGCTGTATCGGAATGCAGGATGGTACCATCCACATTCTTTGTATACACCAGAAGATCGAGGTTATAGCCGTACTGAATGCCGCTGAGCGCTTCCTTCAGTCCGCTCTCCTCATCGGCATACTCTGTCTCAATGAAGGTCTTGAAGGAACGCAGGTCGTTCTCGGTTTCCTCCAGATTGCTCATGGCTTCCATCATATTGTAAACGGCAGGGCGTTCGTAAATGGAACCCTCCTCATGCTCGGAACCATCCACTTCCATGCCCATGAAGGTTTCCATAAGCGTGCCCATATCAATAGTGGAGGCTTCAATGGTCAAGGGATAGGAAGAGAGCGTCTCCTCCTGCACGAGGTCAATATATGCCTGGAATCCCTGTGAAATCGCCATAACAAGCGCAATACCGATGATACCGATACTGCCGGCAAAGGAAGTCAGCAGGGTTCTGCCCTTCTTGGTGAAGAGGTTCTTCAGGGAAAGACTGAAGGATGTCGCAAAGGACATGGAAGGCTTCTTTTTCTTCTTCTCATTCTCCTGCGCTGTCTTGTCATGGCTCTCTTCGAGCTGGCAGTCCTCGGCAGTCAGCGGACTGGAATCGTCCTTGATTTCGCCGTCGAGCATCCGGATGGTACGGGAAGCATACTGGTCCGCAAGATCGGGGTTGTGGGTAACCATGATGATCAGGCGGTCCTTGGAGATATTTTTCAGGATCTCCATAACCTGTACGCTGGTTTCCGTATCGAGTGCACCGGTCGGCTCATCGGCAAGGATGATATCGGGGTTGTTAACAAGTGCTCTTGCAATTGCCACTCGCTGCATCTGACCGCCGGACATCTCGCTCGGCTTCTTGTGCAGCTGATTGCCAAGTCCCACATCCTCGAGAGCTTTTTTAGCGCGTTCGCGGCGTTCGGACTTCTTGACGCCGGAGAGCGTCAGTGCCAGCTCCACATTCTGCAGCACGCTCTGGTGGGGAATGAGATTATAGCTCTGGAATACAAAGCCGATGGAATGGTTTCGGTAGGTATCCCAATCCTTGTCCTTGTAATTCTTCGTCGATCTGCCATTGATGATCAGATCGCCCTCGGTATAGTGGTCAAGTCCGCCGATAATATTGAGCATCGTGGTCTTGCCGCATCCGGACGGTCCTAAGATGGCAACGAATTCACTCTTCCGGAACTGCAGATCCACGCCCTTGAGCGCATGGACTGTGTTTTCACCGGCAAGGTAATCCTTCTTAATACCTTTGAGTTCAAGCATACATCATACCTCCTGCATTTACATGATTGCCTATAAGCCTATAACGAAACCCTGAACAATACCAAAAGGCTTTGTTCAGGGCAGATGACGATATAACGACTCCACACAAAGCCTTTCAGGCGCGCGCATGAGTCTTGCAAATGAAAGCAAGCCAGATTCTTTGATGAATCAGGATGTTGACTTGCTACGCACAGCGCTTTCGCTGTGTGCTGCTACTCCCTCATTCGGGTACATTCATTATAGCAGATTGCCAAATTATTGTCAAGTTTTTCATGTATTTTTCACATAAGATTGTAAAAGACGAAAAAAAACGCCTTTCCTCTATGATTGAAATTATTCAAGTTTGCCAAGATAATCGCATCGAAAAACACTTTCTTTTTTTCTCAGAATATGTTATAATGGTATTATCTGTACGCTGGACAGAGGATAATTCATAACCGGAGGTGAAACAAACACTGTACAGAGACATTCTTTTCTGTCCGTACAGATCCTGCCTCTGTACACAGGAAGAAAGATATGTTCAAAATTGCAAAGGGTTACGATCATGTAACCAAAACAATCCGGATCCCGGAGCCGCTTGCTGACCGTCTTGAGGTGCTTGCGGCAGAAAACTGTATCTCGCTCAATCAGCTTGTTAACCAGTGTATTTCCTATGCACTGGAAAACCGTGAGGATCTTGCTGATCAGGAGCACGAAAATCGCAATTGAAACCGCTATAGTTTTGCAAGCGATCCGCAATCAAAAAAACTGCAAATGTGGTTCTATATTTTTCCTTTCTCTTCTTGTATAATGAAAGTAAGGCGCATACATCCCGTGATGACAGCGCAGAATTTCATTTGATTAAACGGAGAGACAAAATCATGGAAAATGGAAAATTTCAGATTGAGAAGGGCTATGACAATGTCACAAAGACCTTCCGAATTCCCATCCCGATGGCGGAGCGGCTGGAAAAGCTTGCTGCAGAAAACAATATTTCCTTCAACGCACTTGTCATTCAGTGCATTCAGTTTTCACTGGATAATCTGAAGCTGTAGCAGTATCATTTTCTCTTGCAGAAACGGTTTACAATGCCTTGCAGACTTTGCAGGCTCGAATAGGAGGTGTCGCTGTGATGTACCAGTAACTTCACACAGCTGCAATTGAACATATCCGTATTCCAAATGTTTCACAACCGGAATCGAAGCCCCTTCATGCCAGAAGCATGGAGGGGTTTCTGTTTTTGTGCAAGCGATTTTGCTTGCAAAAATGCGTCTATACTTTCAGAGAAAAAACTGATAAAATGGTATTATAAGCAGTATATCGCTGCGTCAGCTTGCAGAAAAATGGGGGATTTTACGAAATTCACCCCACCCCTACCCCCTCCCTAAAGGGAGGGGAAATTAAGGGAGGGTGCTGCCGCACCCTCAGACCCGCCCTCCTACGGAGTGCTTTTCTAATTATAGAGGGTTCCTTTCACTCTTGTATGCTACTAACGCATACAGTTCATGAAAGGTTTTCGGTAGACTGAAGCAAGTATATTGCTGCAAATTTCAGATATGAGGAGAATGGATATGAAGAGAAAAAATACAGGAATTCTTGCACTGGCTGTCCTTCTGGCAATGTGCCTGACCGGCTGTGGCGGCGGTTCGGATGACGGCGGCGGCAACTACGGAGGCACCTGTCAGTTTGATGGATGCAGCAGCAAGGCAGTCGGACCTGCTTATGAATTCTGCAGCTATCATAAGAAGGCGCTGAATGATTACTGGGATGCGCAGTATCAGCAGGAGAATTACTAAGATTTTGCGAAAAGGACTTCTTCCATCAATGCGGAAGAAGTCCTTTTTTCTTACATATTCTGCTGATGGCGGATAAAGCCGCTGGTTTCCTCATAGGGCGAGAGGAAATAGTACCAGTCACCGTTCTTGCCGAGATTGCCGCATTCCATGATATACAGCGTACCGCAGATTTCCAGCTCCACCCAGAAATGCTGCCAGTAATTGCTTGCCCAGGTACCGCGGTAGCCCTGCACAACGCTCACATCATAGCCAAGCCAGGTCATCATGGAAGCCATCGCGCCGTTGTACTGCGCACACTGTCCCTTCTGGTTGACGAAAATTGCCTCCGTCCAGCTCAGACCTGCAATTTCATTCCAAAGCTCGCCGGCATATGCATACTGCACATTCTTGTGAATCCATTGCAGGGTAATCCAGAGCTGCTCCTCACGAGTAGAACCTTCCGGGAAATGCTCCTGCGCAAATGCCTCCAGAATTGCCACATCACTGTCACTGAGTGTCTTGGTATAGCTTGTCAGCTCCGCTTCGCTGCCCTGACGATTATACACCTCGAAATTTCTGCCGTCACTTGTCATAATACCGGCAAGCCAGGAATTGATATCCGTGGTGTACTCCTCATTGCTGAATTCACCGTAGATAATCTCATCGCCGATATTTCTGTACGCGCGCACCTTGTAATAATAGCTGCGCTCGTTGTTGAGTCCGGTGTGTGTAAAGGAAGTCAGCTCGTTGCTTGTGAGCTTTTTCAGACGGGAATAGGTATTGGTCGCTGTCGGCGTTCCGAAGCAGCGGTAGACCTCATAGCCGCTTGCATTGCTGTCACGGCTCCAGGAAATGGTCGCTTCGCCGTCCCTTGTACCGACAATGATTGTAGGGGTTTTCAGCTGAATGAACTTCTCTGCATTTTCCTGCAGGTAGGTTTCCAGATCGGTAGCTGCATCCCCCTTGGAGCCGACATAGGCTGCATAGGTCAGCAGAATGGACGCGTCCGCTGCATTGACCTCGCTGTTCTTGTCAATATCCGCTGCAAGGATTTCCTCCGCGGTAAGCTCATCACCGGAAATGCCGGCTCTTGCTGCTTCCTCCAGAATCACAGAAGCATCCAGTGCATTCACTACGCCGTCAAGATTGGTGTCGCCGAACAGGCTCTCCTCCGCTGCCGCCGGTATCACAGGGAGCAGCATCATTCCATAAATTCCTGCCACCGCTGCGGCGAGGATTCGTTTCAGTTTCATATTGATTCTCCTTTGTAACTTTATGTTACGGAATTGTAATCTTTTCTATAGTATACCACATTCGACAGCATTCGTCAAGGGGGGAATTGACTTTTTTTCCATTTTCAGTGCAGATCATGCCGGCGCAATGTGCAATTCATGCCGGATGACTTGCAATCGAGAGCCATTTCCTGTATAATAAAAACACATCAGGGACAGAAGGAGGTGTGCCATGAAAATCAGACTCGACATTGATGAGGAATACTACGAACAGGCAGAACGAATGCTTCGTCTTGCAGGGTTTACGATTGACGAGGATGCAGAATTTGTTCTGACACAGAAAAGCCGCACAGCGGCCTATATCACAGCGAAAAACGACACCGGTGAACGCCTTCGCGTGAGCACGGAAGAAATCGTCTTTATTGAGAGCTTCGGGCATGATGTCGTGATTCACACGGCATCCGGAGAAACCCTGCACGCCTTCGAGCGGCTCTATCAGCTCGCTGCCATGCTTGACCCGGACAGATTCCTGCGCGTGAGCAACTGCGCCATCATCGCAAAAGCCCATGTCCGGAAGATTAAACCATCCCTGTCCATGAAATTCATCCTGACCATGTCGGACGGTGCACTGGTCGATGTGACGCGCAGCTATTACAGTGCATTCCGCGAATTTTTCCATATTTAATGAAAGAAAGGAAGTAAGACCTATGACAGTAATTGCTATTTTTCCGTTATTGATACTGATCACCGTAGTGATCGTTCTTCTGCTGTATTTCGTGATCTACAACCGCCGCATCAACCGGCAGCTCCGTGAAGAAGAGAGCACCGCTCACATCTCCATGGCATCCATGGACAGCGTTTCCCGATGGGTGATCATCATTGCAGCGGCTCTCCTGCTCTTTTCTATTCATGGAAAGATTACAAGCCTTGCGGACGAACAGCAGATGACAAGATCCGCACTGGAGCAGGAAATCTCCTACCTGCAGGGGCAGGTTTCCGATCTGGAGCAGGAGCTCTCCGAGCAGAATTCCCTGATCACTGCATTTGACTATGAACTGAGCGAGCTGGATCCGGAGACGATGACAAGCAAGGTTACCCTCCACTGCACCCCGAAATCCTATGGAGAGGATACGGAAATCACCGTTTCCATGGGAAACTATGAAATCCCGCTCACAAGGGGAAGCGGCGGTATTTTCACCGGAAGCACGGACATCGGTATTTTCGAAGCACTCCCTGAGGAAGCCGTGGTCACCATCACCACCGGCGGTATCAGCCAGACACAGACCACCGATCAGCAGCCATACCCCTTCCTCTGCTATGAGGCACTCCCTTGGATGGATGTGTACTGTGCGGAATCCGAGTTTTCTTACACGAACGGAACCTGCAAAGCCGAACTTACCGTTGAAAACAGCGCTTCTGACTGGTTCCATGATCTCACCCTCATTGTCAGAGTAAACGGCACGGAAACCGAGCGGCACGACCTCACCATGCAGACGGAAAGCTTCAGCTTTTCCATTCCCTCCGAGGAAAACGACAGCATCACTATCTATGCAACCGGCGTGGACGAATATGGCCTGACGCATGAGATATTCCTCAGCGGATGGGAGGATGAAAGCTACTGGACAGAGGCTGAAAAATTCTGCACCATCTACGACGCTGACGGCAATCTCCTGTTTGATGAATAACACACAAAAGCTCCCTCCGGATTCTGTTCCGGAAGGAGCTTGATTTTTATGCGCTTGCAGAAGCCGAAAGCTTCTGTATTTCCTCCGCCAATGCCTGCATCTGGGAGGTATCGGTGCGGAACACCAGTACAAAGCCTTCCCCGAAGGTATCGCAGCCCTCCCTTGTGAGCTGCTCCGGCGAAAACGCCTCAAAGAACTGCACGGCGCGCTGCACCTCCGGACAGCTGCACGCCTCGGCAGGGGTATTATCCAGCAGAAGCTGACGGCTGTAGGTTCCCTTCTGCATCCGGCAGATGAATTTGATTTTTGCAATTTCCTGTTCCATCACAGCACTGCCTTTCTTCATACATTCTCAGCGGAAACGGTTCTGCTGTTCATCATAAGTATAGCCAATCATGGCAAGCTTTTTACAGATTTCCTCCTCGCTGCAGTCATTGGTCTTGCAGAATTCCGCAAGGCTCGGATAAAAATCACGCAGCTGGGTATTCAGATAGCTCAGCAGAATCGCAGGGTCGTTCGGTAACTGCATGGGATTTCCCTCCTGTTTTCAATGTATCGCTGCATTTATGATAGCATATCGGGGCGGATTTGTCAAGGGGATGAGGAATATGGGAGTGTCCAAATGAGGAGATTATTTTTCATGTGCATCTACAATAAACTGCCCCCACCCCAACCCCTCCCCAAGGGGAGGGG
>JAZQAA010000377.1:0-6254 GCA_045544975.1 Oscillospiraceae bacterium
ATGCTGCGTCAGTATGGGCCAAGCCCCATTCACCGTCCCTCTTTTCTGAAAAAGATTCTATGAAAACGAAAGAAATCGGTGATCTGGGAGAAACCGCAGTATGTCACTTTCTTGAGGCACTCGGGTACGGGATCCTTGCAAGGAATTACCGTGTCCGCGGCGGAGAAATTGATATTGTTGCGGAAAAGGACAGCACGCTCTGCTTTGTTGAAGTGAAAACTCGCCGGCTCGGTGCCATGGTATCGGGCGCAGAAGCAGTGGACTTCAGGAAGCAGCATCGTGTGATACACGCTGCCTATCGTTATTGTCATGATTTCGGTATTGACGAATACGACTGGTTTATTCGGTATGATATTGCTGAGGTGACCATGTATCAGGGCAGGGTGATTGATATTGATTATCTTGAAGGTGCGTTTGATGAAACGGACTTTCATGACAATAGCCAATTATATTAAAGGATTTGTTCTGCGAATCCGAATCGACCAAAGAAAGGGTGGTAGTATGTACTACAAAAGTACAAGAGACAGCAAGCTGCAGGTCAGCAGTGCTGCTGCAATTGCACAGGGAATTTCAACTGACGGAGGTTTGTTCGTACCGTCCGAGATTCCGCAGATTTCCATGGAGGAGCTCAAGGCACTGGCAGATATGTCCTATGCAGAGAGAGCTGATGTGGTTTTCGGTAAGTTCCTGACTGATTTCACAGCTGAGGAAATTGCATATTGTACTTCCAATGCCTATAATACAAAGAATTTCGAGACAGAGAATATTGCAGAGCTGACCGGTGCATTCGGTGACGCGCATATTCTTGAACTGTGGCATGGCCCGACCTGCGCATTCAAGGATATGGCACTGCAGATTCTGCCGTACCTTCTGACCACTTCTCTGAAGAAGAACGGTGAGGACAAGAAGGTAGTGATCCTTGTAGCAACCTCCGGTGATACCGGTAAGGCTGCGCTCGAAGGCTTCAAGGATGTACCCGGCACAGAGATCATGGTGTTCTATCCGCAGGATGGCGTCAGCTCCATGCAGAAGCGTCAGATGCAGACACAGGAAGGCTCCAATGTTGCAGTATGTGCACTTGAGGGCAACTTCGATGACTGCCAGAACGGCGTTAAGAAAATTTTCACCGATGCAGCTGTCAAGGAAAAGCTCGCAAACGGCGGAAAGATGTTCTCCAGTGCTAATTCCATCAACTGGGGCAGACTTGCTCCCCAGATCGTTTACTATGTATCCTCCTATGCTGAAATGGCAAAGAAGGGCTACATCCAGTTCGGTGAGACAATGAATGTTGTTGTTCCGACAGGCAATTTCGGTAATATCCTTGCTGCATATTATGCAAAGCTCATGGGTGTGCCGATCGGCAAGCTGATCTGTGCTTCCAATGTCAATAAGGTTCTGACGGACTTCATTGATACCGGTGTTTATGACAGAAACCGTGACTTCTACGCAACCTGCTCTCCGTCCATGGATATCCTGATTTCCAGTAACCTTGAGCGTCTGCTGTATCTCCTGACTGATGGTGACGATGCACAGATCCGCGAGTGGTTCGGTGCGCTGTCTGCAAAGGGCACCTATGAAGTTTCTGAGGATGTGAAGAAGAAGCTGCAGGCTGACTTTATCGGCGGTTTCTGTGACGATGCAGAAACCAAAAAGACCATCCACGATTTCAAGGAAAAATATGGTTACACCTGTGATACCCATACAGCCGTTGCTGTGAAGGTATATATGGATTATATCGCAAAGACTGGTGATAAGACCAAGACCCTCATCGCATCTACCGCAAGCCCCTACAAGTTCAGTGAGAGCGTTCTGGAGGCAATTGAGGGCAGCGTAAAGGCTGAGGATGAGTACGAGATGGTATCCCGTCTGAATGAAGTGTCCGGTCTTGCAATTCCGCAGTCCCTTGCTGATCTCAAGGGTAAGGAAGTACGCTTCAATGGTGTCATCAATAAGGATGATATGGAAAGCTATGTGCTCCGTCAGCTCGGAATCACAGAATAACGCATGAGTCTATTTGTACTTGGTGATACCCACCTTTCTTTCGGCGTGCCGGAGAAACCCATGGATATTTTCAAGGGCTGGGAAAATTATCAATCCCTGCTTGAGGAAAACTGGCGGCGCGTTGTGGCTCCTGAGGATACTGTTGTTCTGGCAGGGGATATCTCGTGGGGTATGACGCTTGAGGAAGCGAAGCTCGATTTTGCATTTCTTCATGCGCTGCCCGGCAGGAAGATCATTCTGAAGGGTAACCACGATTATTGGTGGAATTCCATGAAAAAGATGACCGATTTCTTTGCGGATAATGGCTTTGACAGCCTGCATATTCTTCATAATAATTGCTATGCTTATGGAGAATATGCGATCTGCGGTACTCGCGGCTGGGTCAATATGCCCGGAGAATCTGCCGATGCCAAGGTACTTGCACGCGAACATCAGAGACTGAAGGTTTCGCTTGAGGCAGCTGCAGCGCAGCAGCTTCGACCCATTGTGTTCCTGCATTATCCGCCAATTTATTGGTCAAACCGTAATGAACCCATGCTTGCACTGCTTAAGGAGTACGGCGTGAATGATTGCTACTATGGCCATCTTCATGGTAAATCCCATCAAAGAGCGACAAGGGGAATGGATGAAGGTGTTTGCTATCATTTGATTTCTGGCGATTATCTACAGTTTATTCCAGAAAAAATCCTTTGATTTGTGGGAATTGTAGAAGTCGGAGAATAAATTGAAAAATCTATAGAAAAAATCACTCAGATATGTTATAATGAATTGAATATGCAGTACATCTTTATAGGATGTGCGGGCAATATGAGTGAACTAATCATTTGGAGGACTTGAAAATGAGTTTGAAAACAACAACAAAAACAGATGTCAATACCGTTGAACTGCTGTTTGAGGTTGACGCTGAAGCGTTCGAAGCTGCTGTAGAAAAGGCATACCAGAGAGTGAAGAAGAATATCTCCATCCCTGGCTTTAGAAAGGGCAAGGTAAGCCGTAAGATGGCTGAGTCCCGTATGGGCGAAGGCGTTTTCTACGAGGAGGCTGTAAATGATCTGGTAAATGCAGAGCTGACAGCTGCTCTCATTGAGGCTGATTTCACAATGGTGGATCGTCCTCAGGTAGAGATTGAGTCTGTAAGCAAGGAAGAGGGTCTGACCTTCAAGGCTCTTTGCATTACAAAGCCTGAGATTGAAATTTCTGACTACAAGGGCATAAAGGTAACAAAGTCCGTCAAGACTATCACCGATGCTGATGTGGATACACAGCTCCAGATGCTCCGTCAGAGAAATGCAAGACTCGTTTCTGTTGATGACAGAGCTGCACAGATGCAGGATGAGGTTAACATTGACTTCGAAGGCTTCTTCGGCGATGAGGCATTCGAGGGCGGCAAGGGCGAGAATTTCCCGCTCCGTCTCGGCAGCGGTCAGTTCATTCCTGGCTTCGAGGAGCAGATCGTAGGCAAGCAGATCGGTGAGGAATTCGATGTAACTGTTACATTCCCTGAGAACTATCAGATGGAAGATTATGCAGGCAAGGAAGCTGTTTTCAAGTGCAAGCTCAACGGCATCACTGTAGAAGAGCTGCCTGAGGCTGATGATGAGTTCATTCAGGATTCCACTGAGTTTGATTCTGTTGAAGCATTCAGAGCTGACGCAAAGGCAAAGCTTGAGGCTTCCGCAGCTCGTGAAGCTGATTCTGTAGTGGATAATGCAATTATGGAAGCACTGATCGCTAAGGTAGATGCTCCCATTCCGAATTGCATGTTTGAGCACCGCATTGACAACCTTGTTGCAAACTTTGAGAATATGCTCAAGCAGCAGGGCATGGGTCTGGATCTGTATCTCCAGTACACCGGCATGGCTATGGAAGACTTCCGTGATTCCAACCGTGACCGTGCAGTCAGCGAAGTGAAGCTGCGTCTGGCTCTGGAGAAGATTGCAGAGCTCGAAAACATCGAGATCACAGACGAGGAAATCAACAAGAGCCTCGAGGAACTGGCTTCCGCAAACAACCTTACTGTTGCTGAAGTAAAGCGCCGCATCCCCTATGCAGATTATGTAATGGATATGCGTGTAACCAAGGCAATTGACATTGTCAAGGATGCTGCAGTGGTTGAGGAAGTTGCTGCAGAAGCAGCTGCTGAATAAGATAGTATTTTGCGTGAGCGGACTTTCCCGGTTCGCTCATGCTTTCTCTAATACGACTTTAGAAAGGATGAGGAGTATGAGTTTTATCCCTTATGTAGTGGAGCAGACAAGTCGTGGTGAGCGTTCCTATGATATTTTTTCCAGATTGCTCAATGACCGCATTATTATGCTCTGCGATCAGGTGACGGATACAACTGCAAGTCTTGTAGTGGCACAGCTTTTGTATCTGGAAAGCCAGGATGTTGAAAAGGATATCTCTTTGTATATCAACAGTCCCGGCGGTTCCATCACTGCTGGTATGGCGATTTATGATACAATGCGCTATATCAAATGTGATGTTTCCACCATCTGTATCGGTATGGCGGCTTCCATGGGTGCATTCCTGCTGTCCGCAGGTACGCCTGGAAAGCGATTTGCGTTGCCGAACAGTGAGATTATGATTCATCAGCCCCTGATTTCCGGCGGTTTGTCCGGCCAGTGCACGGATATTAAGATTCACTCCGATCATTTGCTGAGAACCCGTCAGAAAATGAATCAGCTGCTTGCTGAACATACCGGTCAGACGCTTGAGGTCATTGAACGCGACACAGAACGTGATAACTATATGACCGCTGAGCAGGCACAGGCCTATGGTCTGGTAGACAAGGTGATTACAAAGAGGTAAGGAATATGGCAGATAATACCTTCAAAGTATGTAACTTCTGCGGCAAGGGCGAAGATAAGACCATGACGATGTTCTCCGCTGGACTTTCCAATATCTGTGACGAGTGTGTCTGCACTTGTTACGATATGATTTTCGGCTCTTCTGCCGGACGCAAGAAACCCAAGCCCCGTGAGGAAGATCGTAAAACCAGACAATTTAAGCTGCTCAAGCCTGCGGAAATCAAGTCCGTTCTTGATCAGTATGTGATTGGACAGGATCAGGCAAAGATTTCCCTCGCTGTTTCTGTCTATAACCACTATAAGCGCATCATGAGCCAGGATGATGGTGAGGATGTGGAAATCCAGAAGAGCAATGTTCTGCTCCTCGGCCCCACCGGTGTTGGTAAGACATTTCTTGCCCAGACACTTGCCAAAATCCTCGATGTGCCCTTTGCTATTGCAGATGCAACAACCATTACAGAGGCCGGATATGTCGGCGATGATGTCGAGAATGTCCTGCTTCGCCTGATTCAGGCTGCCGATTTTGATGTGGAAGCTGCTGAGCGCGGTATCATCTATATTGATGAAATCGATAAGATTGCAAGAAAATCTGAAAACACCTCTCTTACACGTGATGTCAGCGGTGAGGGCGTGCAGCAGGCACTTCTGAAAATTATCGAGGGAACCGTTTCCAATGTTCCTCCGCAGGGCGGAAGAAAGCATCCGAATCAGGAGTTTATCCATATCAATACAAAGAATATCCTGTTTATCTGCGGCGGTGCTTTTGATGGACTGGAAAAGCACATCATGAAGCGTATTCAGCCTTCCGGTATGGGCTTTGGTGCTGAGGTGACTTCTAAGAAACAGCAGATGGATAATATCTTCGCTAAGGCAATTCCGCAGGATTTGGTGAAGTTCGGTATTGTTCCTGAGCTTGTCGGTCGTTTGCCGATCATTACAGCGCTGGATCAGCTTGATGAAGCTGCACTTGTCAGAATTCTGACTGAGCCTAAAAACGCTCTGTTCAAACAGTATGTCAAGCTCTTCAGCTATGATGATGTAGTGCTTGAGATTGAAGAAGCAGCACTTACAGAGATTGCAAAGCTTGCCATCTCTCAGAAAACCGGTGCAAGAGGATTGCGGGCGATTATGGAAGGAATCCTTATGGAATCCATGTTCAATCTTCCTTCACACGGCAATATCGCTAAGATTACCATTACCAAGGAATGCGTGGCAGGCAATGAGCCTCCTATGCTGACGGATCGCAGGAATAAAGTGATTAAGCATTGGTAATCGTTCTGAAACAATAAAAGAGAGTGGGGTTCTCGCCGCATATGCGGTGGAGCCCCTTCCTGTTTATGCAGCTTTTCTGTACAAGGTGTAAAGGGGGTGGACAAAACGCGGTGATAATCGCGTTTTGTTAGAGGTGCAGGGGACGAAGTCCCCTGCACTTATCCCCCTCCC
>JAZQAA010000378.1:0-3802 GCA_045544975.1 Oscillospiraceae bacterium
CATGTTTATTGACTGCTCTCATATCCTTCATGCGTGCGTTAACAACTGCGGCTTTCATTCTCAGATGATCTATAATTTGATGCGTGAGCTTGCTGACAAAACGATAAGGTATTATAAAAAGTCGGAAATCATTTCTGCGAGAACAACAAGAGAAAAGCTGATGACTTATCTTACCATGACAGCAAAAGAAGTAAGCTCTGACAGCTTTGAGATACCTTTTGATCGTCAGGAGCTGGCGGATTACCTTGAGGTGGACAGGAGCGGCTTGTCAGCGGAAATCAGCAAGCTCCGGCAGGAAGGTGTGCTCGACTGCAAACGCAGCCAGTTTACACTGCTGAAAGAACGGGCGCAATAAGAGGTCCGTGTGACAACACCCTTCCGATTTGATACACAAAAAATCTCCCCGTTCAGAGCCGGAACGGGGAGATTCTTTTCACCTGCAATACACCCTGATCGCCTCGCACATAAACTGTGCCGTACCGTCACCGTGCTTGTCGATATTCGCTTTGAAGCGTTCATCCGCAGCGTACATCTCACCAAGCCCTGCGAGGATCTCCTTCGTGCAGGTGTAGTAGTTTTCTGTGATGAAGTCCTGCCACCGCTTCACAAGTGCCTGTGTATCTTCGCTGTCGGGAGCGGAGCCGTTCTTTTTGCATACCGCAAACTCCACCATCAGGGCGTTCATGCCAGCATTTGCCGCATTCCACTGCTCTTTAGAGTAGCTTTGGGTCTTATCAATACTTTCCTTGAATGCGGCGGTATTGCCCCATTTTTCCTTTGCTTCCTGCGCGTATGCTGCGCGCTGCGCTTCAAATTCACTGTTGTCAAATACATTCATTGATACATCTTCTCCTTTCATGGCATCGTCCAGAGCCAGAATCAGCCGTTCCAGCCGTTCTTTTTTCAGCACCAGCAGGCGTTTCTGCGCTCCGAGCGCCGCCTGCTTGTCATAATCGGGAGAACGCAGGATTTCCCCGATCTCCTTGAGCGGAAAATCGAGTTCCCGATAGAACAGAATCTCCTGCATCCTTGCAAGGCACTGTGCATCATAATCACGATAGCCGTTCTGCTCGTTCACAGCGGAGGGCCTCAGCAGCCCGATCTCATCGTAATAATGCAGCGTGCGTACGCTGACGCCTGTCAGCTTTGCAAATTCCTTGCTATGCATCGTGTCACCTCCCAGTTTTAGTATACACTATGACGCAGCGTGAGAGTCAAGCGTTTTTCTGAAATTATAGCATATTTTTTCGGGGATGGCAAGGGTGTTGCTTTTTCTATGCCTTTGTGGTATAATGTGGAATAACAAAAGAAACAATTTGAATAGAAAGGAAGGAAATCCCATGAAAAAATTTCTCGCAGCCATGACCGCCTGCACATTATGTTTGACAGGAATCAGTTTCTCCGCCGCCGCTGCGGATAATACCTATAACGGATTTTCCTATGTCATAGAAGGAGGTACCGTCACCATTACCGGTTACACCGGAGATGCCGCCTCCATTGTAATTCCTGAAATGATCGACGGCTGTTATGTGACAGAGATCGGCAGCTGCGCGTTTGAGGACAATGAGACGATCACAAATGTCGTGCTTCCGGATACGATAGAGGAAATTGATTATAAGGCATTTGCGACCTGCAAGAATCTTGAAACCATCAATTTCCCCGACAGCCTGAAAGCGATCGGCAGATACGCATTCACCACCTGTCACAGCCTGCAGTCCATCGATCTCAATCAGGTGGAAAGCATCGGCGAATGCGCATTCCAGCTCTGTATCTCTTTAGAGGAAATCACCGTGCCGGGAAGTATCGAGCATATCCCCGACCATGCCTTCCACGGCTGCAGCGGTGTGACATCGCTGACCTTTGAACGGGGCGTTGTGGAAATCGCTGCCGGAGCAGCTCTCAATATGTACAGCCTGACTGAGATTACCATTGCGGATTCGGTAACTTCCATTGGTGAATATGCGCTGGGTTTTGTGTATTATTACCCTGACTATACACCTCTGGATGCTGTGATTTACGGCAATAGAGAATCGGCTGCTGAAAGTTATGCAAAAGAAAACGGATTCTCATTTCAGCCGCTTGAAGGAGAAAACATCACGGTGGTGGATCTGGGCGATCTGAATATGGATCTCAAGGTGGATGCAACCGACGCCGCTATGATTCTGACAGCTGCCTCTGCCAAGGGCGCAGGCATTTCCTCGGGCTTATCTGTTGCACAGGAGGCTGCCGCCGATGCGGACAGCAGCGGTGATTTCAACGCCAATGACGCAGCGCTTATCCTGCAGTATGCCGCCTATGCCGGCTCCGGCGGTGCAGGGACCTTCAAGGACTTTGTAGCCAGCCGTATCTGATAGAATTGATGAGCCGCACCCAAACCACGGGTGCGGCTTTTCTGCGCAAAAAACCTCCCCAACTCAACCGAGTCGGGGAGATTGCTTTTTTCATGAAGGTGTGGTATAATGAAAGGGACAATCAATCGGAATTTGCGCGGAGCCCGCGCTGGCATCATTCTCCCAATGCCGCTTCGCGGCAAAGGTCGAATAGGAACTGGTAAATCGGAATTTGGAGGTGCAATCCATGAACGCTAAAAAAGTATTTCGTATCACAGGTAAAGTCTTATTGATACTCCTTATGCTGATCGTCTTATTGCTTTTGATCACATCAACTGTGTATCATATCAAGCTGAACAAGGTCGAAAAGCAACTGAAAGAAGCGGGATACTACAACCCCGTATCTGTCGGCGATCATTCCCTCAATGTGTATGCCTGCGGCAATGAGAACGGAGCGCATACCGTAGTGGCACTTGCAGGCTGGGGCGACGGCGAGATGTTTCTCGGCTGGCGGCAGATGACCGCAGAGATTGAAAAAGAGAACCGTCTGATCTTTCTTGACCGTGCAGGCTATGGACTGAGTGACGATACCAAGCAGGAAATGACGCCTGAAAATGTCGTGGAGGACTACAGGACAGCCTTGCAAAATGAGGGTATTGAAGCACCGTATCTCCTGCTGGTGCATTCTCTGGGCGGCGTGTACGCAACATATTGGGAAAGCAAGTATCCGGATGAGATCGAAGCCATTGTATTTGTGGACAGTTCGCCCTGCTTTGAGATTCCCGAAGAAGAACAGCTCGACGGCGGGATCGTCGCAGATCTGATGCCCGTCATAGAAAATCTCGGATTTGCGCCCTTTATGGTGCGCAGCGATTACGGAGAATTTCTGGGAAAACTGCCCGAGGAACAAGAGGAACAAGCAATCTACCTGATGAGCAAAACGCTCGGTGCTTCCGCAGTTGCAGATGAAATGAACAGAATCGACTGGGCTGTGGATCATGTGTGGAAGGAAATGCAGACGACAGAGATTCCAAAGCTCTCCATCTCCGCTTCCTACGCCTATCACACAAAAGAGGACTTCATAAATGACGGTATCTCGGCTGAATCGCTGATTAATGTCTGGGTTTTACCGACGCAGGAAAAAATGAGCGATGATGCGATTTATGAAGAAGCATTGCGGCTGATGGAGCAAAGACGCACGGAATGGGCAGAGCCTTATTACGAAAAACTCGGTAACTGCGAAGTCGTCGAGCTGCCGGGCGATCATGTCTTATTTCTGGATAAACCTGATGAATGCAGCAGAATCATAACAGAGTTCATTGAGGGATTAGATAAGTAAATTGGAATTTATAAGTGCCTCCGGCGGATTCATATTGGGACTCCGTCCCAAACCCTGCCAAAGGGACGGAGTCCCTTTGGAATCCCGTGACACAAAGCCCGAAACCCATATGGGTTTCTTGCTTTTTGGTATA
>JAZQAA010000379.1:0-2920 GCA_045544975.1 Oscillospiraceae bacterium
CTATTGCCCCCGCAGGGGCAATAGCAAAACGCTTAGAATGCAAGCATTGCATTCTTGGCAGGAATGCGGAAACTGCATTCCACACCATGCACAAAGCCTGATTTCAATTTAATAGACGATACCCAGAATTGCATCGAGGAAATCATAACCATCATTCTGTACGAGGCGAATCTTTACGCCGAGGGCTTCTTCGACCTCGCCGATGGTCACATCGTCAAGGAACACATCGCTGTCACGGCGGATCATGCTTGATGAGAGGAGCAGCTCCTCGCCAAGATCCTGCCCTTTCAACTGCGCAATGAGATCCTGTCCGGTAATGAGTCCGGTTACTGTGATGGTTTCGCCGAAGAAATCATTACGGATGGGGACAACATTGCAGTACAGTCCCTCCCACTTTGCCTCTGCCTCGCGGACAAGTCCGCTCAGGAAGCTGTAGGGAGAATAGCCCGTAGCAATGGTAACCTTGCGCGGAAGCTTGTCCGGCTCCGCATCAGAAAGTGCAGCATGAAATTCATCCGCCAAAGAACGGAGCATTCCGACGCCGTTCTCATACTGGGGGTATCCCTCATAGTATGCCCCATCGGGAAGCTCTCTTTCCGCAAGCAGGAAAAATTCATCCGAGGGGAACACCACTCTCGTGTCAAAATCCCGGAGAAATTCCTCCTGAAACTCTGCAATCAGGTCAATTGCCTGCGCTGCTGTTTCTTTTGTAAATCCAGTAAGCGGATAGAGTCCCTTACGGAATTTTGTCAGTCCCACAGGAACCACCGCAACACTTGTGAGATTCGGCATCATCTGCCGGAAATCGGACAGCGTCCGCCGCAGCTCCTCCCCGTCATTGAGTCCGGGGCAGAGTACAATCTGACAATTAAGCTTGATGCCCGCCCTTGTCATCTGCCAGAGGTAGTCAAGCTTCTCCCCTGCAAAGCGGTTATGCATCATCATGCACCTGAGTTCGGGGTTTGTCGTGTGGACGGATACATTGATATTCAGCTTCATCTGAATGATTCTGTCCACATCCTGCTGCGTCATATTGGTAAGGGTCACATAATTTCCCTGCAGGAAGGAGAGCCTTGCGTCATCATCCTTGAAGTACAGAGTCTCTCTCATTCCAGGAGGCATCTGGTCAATAAAACAGAACACGCATTGATTACGGCACCGCTGTTTCTCGTCCATGAGATAGCTTGCAAATTCCAGGCCAAGATCGTCATATTCGTCTTTGCGGATCCCCACAAGGCGCTGCACGCCTTCATGTTCGATCACAAGTCGCAGCGAGGTTTCCGCTGCGTAGAACAGATAATCGAGCACATCACGCACCTCATGTCCGTTCATGCTGACGAGTATATCGCCGCAGGCAATGCCTGCTCTGTCCGCTGGTGAATTCTTGATAATTCCAGTAATTTTCACCATATGCCACTCCTCCTTTCTGATTCCTTCCATGACATAAAAACGGAGAGAAGGTTCCCTCTCTCCGCCCATCTTATGTTGATACTTATTCAGCATCCATCTTCAGAACTTCTACGCCCTTGTAGAAACCGCAGTTCTTGCAAACCTTGTGCGGAGCCTTCAGCTCGCCGCAGTGGTCGCATTTGCTCATTGCCGGAGCATCCAGCTTCCATACAGCGCTGCGTCTCTTGTTCTTTCTTGCCTTGGACGTTTTTCTCTTCGGTACAGCCATGGTGGCACCTCCTTAACAGCCGATTCACATCGGTTAATTACTTAAGCAATCGCAATCTGTCTCATTTCTGTCACAGCCGCATACTGGGCAAAGCCCCTTGCAATCCTCACTGCAGAGCAGCTTGGAGGGCAGTTCCAGCAACAAATCGGACATTGCAATTTCTGCTGTATCAATGCTCTCTGCTCTTGCGACAATGTAACCTTCCGCTTCCTCCTCGGATTGCAGCTCACGGACAACCGTATGCACCGCATCAAACGAGAAATCCTGCACTGTTTCTTTCAAACAGCGGTCACACTGCACAAGCAGAGAAAATGTAATATGCATGGTTAATGTTACAACACCGGCACGATTCACAATTCCGCCCGCCACATTGACAGGGGTTTGGAACGCATAGCCGTGCACCTGCTCCAGACGCGCTTCATCGACCTCAAATGCAAAATCCTTTGCAGTTCCGGGGACATTCAGCACATTCTTGATATTCATCAGCATATCCTATTCCTCATTCTTTCAGAGCATCACAAACTATATTATACCGAATGTTCGGCAGTTTGTCAAGTCTTTTTCCGAAAATTGAGAAAAATACACGAAAACCGGCAGCGGAAAGCCGCCGGCTTCGGGTATTTTCAGTGCATTACAGGTACTTTGTAACAGATTCCGGCAGCTCGTCGTTGTTTGCAGATACTGTGAAGATCACAGTTGTATCCTCACCTGTCAGCTTCTCGAGCTTCTCAAACATTGCGCCCAGAGCATCAAAATCAGCGCCGCCGATCTTCAGGATACCGTCAACGAAGATCTCCTTAATATCATAGTTGCCAGCCAGCATACCAGCGATGAAGCCGTAGAAATTGTCATAGCCAGCGATATCGAACTGCTCAACGCCTACCCAGCGAACCTTATAGCTGATGGAACGACGCAGTGTTTCGCCCTTTTCTACGCATACGAGACAACCGTTGGTATCTCTTACTGCTGCATTGATTTTGTCGATCAGAACCTTGGTCTTGCCAGTGCCTTTTCTTCCGGTAATCAGTTGAATCATAATAAAACTCCTTCCAATGCCTTACGGCATATAGTTTACTTTTTATCAATTGAACTGCCTTACGGCAGCAATTTTCTTACATCAGCCGTTCAGCTTTGCTTCAAGAGCAGCCTTTGCGCCCTCATAGCCGGGCTTGCCGAGCAGAGCGAACATATTGGACTTGTAGCTCTCTACGCCGGGCTGGTTGAACGGATTTACACCCAGTA
>JAZQAA010000380.1:0-8590 GCA_045544975.1 Oscillospiraceae bacterium
CTACGCCTTACCAAGGCGTTGCGCTACCACCTGTGCCACATCAGCGACCTTTGCTATTATAGCACATTTCAGGAAGCTTGTCAAGCTTTTTTTTATTTTTTTGAAAAAATATTTTTCTTCTGCAAAAAGTTGCTCAAAATACAGGAAATCCCCTTGCATATTCTCTGAAAATGTGATACAATACATAATGTGGGTTTTTGTACCCAAATTGAGGAAGAACCAGGAGGCGGCAGAATGTCCAGACCCTTGCAGAAGGAAATCCGTTATGCAGCAGTCGGCACGGTGGTGCTGGATGTACTCCTCTGGCTGTGCTCTCTGCCCTTGGTTGGGTTCGGAGCGGAGGTTCCTCTCGGGCTGCTTATCGGCAGTGCCGGAATGCTGCTGAATCTGCTGCTTCTGCGCAGAAGTATTCTTCGCGCGGTCAGCGGCGGTAAATCCCAGGATTTCGGAGGCTACCTGCTCCGCTGTGTGATTTCCTGCGCGGCAATGGCCGCGGGAATGCTCCTTCCGCTTGTCAGCGGACTTTGCACAGTGCTGCCGTTTCTTTATCCTAAGCTGCTCTTCGGAGTGCTTTCATTTAGAAAAAATGCTTAATGTACATATTACTAACAGGAGGTGTGCGCTTTGCACTTCACCGATTTTCTGAAGGGTACTACGGACATCAATGTCACGGGTCCCAAGGTCATTGCGTCCTTTGAGGTGTTCGGAATTACCATCAACTTTACAGAGAGCGTTCTGCTCAGCTGGGTGATTCTTGCCTTTGTTGCGCTGCTGCTTCACTGGATGACAAAGGACATGACAACGAAAAATATTAAAAAACGGCAGGTTCTCGCTGAGATGGCGGTTAAGACGGTCTATAATCTTGTGGAGGATACCATGGGAAAGGGCTGCAGGAGATTTGCTCCTTATATCGGATCGCTCTTTACCTTCTCCATCATGGGAAGCCTGATCAGCCTTCTGGGACTGCGCTCTGTCACAGCGGATTTCAGCGTGGTGCTGACATGGGCACTGATTACCTTCATCTGGGTGCACGCTACCAAGATGCGCACAAACGGACTCTGGGGTTATCTCAAGGGATATGCCTCCCCCGTATTTGTGATGCTTCCGATGAATGTTCTCAGTGAAGTGTCCCTTCCTGTTTCTATGAGTATCCGTCATTTCGGCAATATCGCAAGTGGTATGATCATTTCGAGTCTTGTGTATTTTGCCCTGACAGCCATCACCAAGGCAATTGGTGTTGCCTTTATGACAATTGGTATTCCTGCAGTGCTCTCACTGTATTTTGATTTGTTCAGCAGCTTCATGCAAGCCTTCATCTTCATCATGCTGACGATGGTGAATGTTTCAAATGCCGGCGAATCAGAGTAGGAATCCAATCATCACGATTAAAATTTACTTGGAGGTAATGAATTATGGAAAAAGCTATTGTTCTCGCAGCATCTGCTATCGGTGCAGGTCTTGCAATGATCGCGGGTATCGGCCCCGGTATCGGTGAAGGTTATGCGGTAGGTAAGGCGTGTGAATCCATCGGCAGACAGCCGGAAAGCTCCGGTGCAGTTACCAGAACCATGTTCATCGGCTGTGCGATTGCAGAGTCCACCGGTATCTATGGCTTCGTTGTTGCACTGCTGCTGATGTTCGTTAATCCCTTTATCGGTAAGCTGTAAGCTGATCGGAGGAACAACAATTGGTTTTGGATTTTTTATCAATTGATGTCGGAACCATTCTATTTACCCTGATCAATACACTGCTGATTTTTCTGATGTTCAAGTTCCTCCTCTTCAAGCGCGTTGATGCGATTTTAGCGCAGCGTCAGGCAGAGGTGGACGGTACCTATTCCAAGGCGGAGGATGCCCTCAATGCTGCAACTGCGGAGAAGGAGGAGTATGCAAAGCTCATGGCAGGCGCCAAGGAGGAATCCGCACAGATCATCAGCCGTGCTGAAAAGCAGGCACAGCAGAAGGGGGATGCCATTGTTGAGGACGCACGCCGTGAGGCAGTCGCAGTCCGCGAAAAGGCAAACCGTGATATTGAACGCGAAATGGCGCAGGCAAAGGGCGAACTCAAGGGCGAAATCTCCGAGCTTGCAATGGAACTGGCACAGAAAATTATGGAAAAAGAGATTTCTAAGGAAGATCATGACCGCCTGATCGGCGACTTCCTTGCAGAAATGGGTGATGAAGCATGACACAGACAGTAGGGAAGGTCTATGCAGAAGCACTGTTCCTCCTTGCGCAGGAGGAAGGAAAAGAAGAACAGATCTATCACGAGATCAACGAAGCAGCGGATTTGCTGGCACAGTATCCGGATTTTGTGCTGCTGCTCTCCGTTCCTACACTCAGTATGGAAGAACGCCTTGATGTACTGCGGAAGGTGATCGGTGACGGAGCGGGCGTAACAGAGCATTTTCTGTTTCTTCTTGTGGAGAAACGCCGCATCAATCGAATTGCAGAAATTCGTGCAGCGTTTAATGCAATGTATTATGAGAAATTCTCCATCGAGGAAGTCAGCGTGATTACGGCTGTTCCCATGGAGGATGCACAGCGGGAAGCCCTCACTGCAAAAATGCAGAAGAAGCTCCAAAAGACCGTAAAGCTCATTGAGCAGGTCGATCCGGATATTCTGGGCGGCATGATTGTCCAGTACGGCGATACCCGTATGGATAATTCCCTGCGTACCCGGATGCGGGAATTTGCCCGTAATGCGGAGCAATCATAAGTAAGGCAGGTGCAATAGAGATTATGAATTTAAGACCGGATGAAATATCCAGTATTATTAAAGAACAGATTAAAAATTATGAGTCCCGAATTACGCTGTCCGATGTGGGAACAGTCATTACTGTCGGTGACGGTATTGCCAATATTCACGGACTTGAACAGTGTATGTCCGGTGAGCTGATTGAATTTGAGAACGGTACCTTCGGTATGGCGCTCAATCTGGAGCAGGATTGCGTTGGTGCGGTACTCCTCGGCTCCGATGCCGAAATCCGTGAAGGCTCCACAGTCAAAAGAACGGGTGAGATTATGTCCGTGCCGGTGGGTGAAGCCCTTCTTGGCAGAGTGGTCAATGCCCTCGGTCAGCCCATTGACGGTGAAGGTCCCATCGAAACCACCGAGCGTGCCCCCATTGAGAAGGTGGCTTCCGGTGTCATTACCAGAAAATCCGTCCATAAGCCCCTCCAGACCGGCATCAAGGCGATCGATTCCATGATCCCGATCGGACGAGGACAGCGCGAGCTGATCATCGGAGACCGCCAGACAGGTAAAACTGCCATCGCCCTGGATACCATTATCAACCAGAAGGGGCAGGATATCATCTGCATTTATGTGGCAATCGGTCAGAAACGATCGACTGTTGCCAATGTTGCGGAGACACTCCGCAAGGCAGGTGCCATGGATTATACTATTATCGTATCTGCGACTGCCTCCGAGCTTGCACCCCTGCAGTATATTGCGCCTTATTCCGGCTGCGCAATGGGCGAGTATTTCCTCGAGCAGGGTAAGGATGTTCTTTGTGTGTATGACGATCTTTCCAAGCACGCAGTGGCATACCGTGCGCTTTCCCTGCTGCTCAAGCGTCCTCCGGGACGAGAAGCATATCCGGGTGATGTTTTCTATCTGCACTCCCGTCTTTTGGAAAGAGCGTGCAGCTACAACGAGAATTACGGCGGCGGCAGCCTGACTGCTCTGCCGATTATTGAAACACAGGCAGGCGATGTTTCTGCCTATATTCCGACCAATGTCATTTCCATCACGGATGGACAGATCTTCCTTGAAACCGATCTGTTCAATGCGGGCGTACGACCGGCTGTGAATCCCGGTATCTCCGTATCGCGAGTTGGTTCAGCGGCACAGATCAAGGCAATGAAGAAGGTTTCCGGTTCTCTGAAGCTGTCCTATTCCCAGTACAGAGAGTTGCAGGCGTTCTCCCAGTTCGGCTCCGATCTTGACGCCGATACCAAGAGCCGTCTGTCCATGGGCGAGCGCATTGTGGAAGTCCTCAAGCAGGACAGAAACGCTCCCGTTCCGGTAGAGCTGCAGGTGTGCATTATTTATGCCGTGACAAAGGGCTATTTGAAGAATGTCGATGTGGATGATATTGCGGATTATGAGGAACAGCTCTTTGCCGAAATGAAGGAACAGCATCCGGAAATCCTTGCGTCCATTCTGGAAACAAAGGAGCTGACCGCAGAAAACGAGGAAGCACTGAAGGCTGCCCTCGAAGGCTTTACTGCGCAGTATACAGCGGCGCACTGATTGGAGTGGAAGTATGGCGAATCTAAAGGATATCAAGCGCCGGATTCATAGTGTCGAGAGCACCATGCAGATCACCAAGGCAATGGAGCTTGTGGCATCCTCCAAATTCCGCAGAGCGAAGGAACGCGCTGAAGCGGCAGAGCCGTATTTTGAAGCGATTTATAAGCTGATGGCAGAGATTGCGTCAGAGGATAATTATTTCAATTCCCAGTTCGTTCATAAGCGCCGCGAGAAGGGCGCAGTTCTTCTGATTGTCATTGCAGGAGACAGAGGACTTGCCGGCGGCTTCAATTCCAATGTGTTCAAGCTTGCGCAGGCTCGTGTGAATGAGGTGCTTGCAGAAGGCGGAAATCCCATTGTGATGCCCATTGGACAAAAGGCAGTGGATTATTTCGCGCATAAGGATGTCAAGGTGCTCAAAAGCTTCGATCATGTTGCGGAGCATCTGACAATCTATAATGCAATGGATATGGCAGAACTTGTGCTCAGCACCTACGAGCGGCATGAATCCATCCAGAGCGTGGAGCTGATCTATACCAATTATGTTTCTCCGATTTCGCAGGAAGCTGCCAGAATGGAGGTCATTCCGCTGACCGCTCTCGGCAATGCCAAAAAAGGCGGAAGTGTTGTGGAATACGAGCCCTCCGCTGAGAGTGTGTTCGATGCGCTGGTACCGCAGTACCTGACCGGGCTGCTCTATGGTGCCATTGTAGAATCCTTTGCTTCTGAGCAGGCAGCAAGACGCACGGCAATGGAAAATGCAACGGATAATGCAACAGAAATGATCGATAATCTGTCCCTCCAGTACAACCGTGCCCGCCAGAGCGCGATCACACAGGAGCTGACGGAGATCGTCGCCGGTGCCGGAGGAGCCTCCGGCGGCAATTCGCGCGGATAAGCAAGCTGGTAAGGAAGGCTTACTGCACGCGTTGGAAAATGCTGAACCGCAATGCGCCTTGCTTTGCAGAGACGCAAAGCTATTGATAGAATGATTCCGAAAGGAGAGGGATGCAGACATCCCGAACAAGAATTATGCAGAATATAGGAAAAATTGTGCAGATTATCGGTGCGGTTGTCGATGTTCGCTTTGCGAAGGAAAACCTGCCCCGTCTGCTGAACGCCATTACTGTGGACAATCAGGGAACGAAGCTCGTTCTCGAGGTTGCACAGCATATTGGTGATGATATTGTCCGCTGTATTGCGATGAGCAGTACAGATGGACTGGTGCGCGGTATGGATGCCATTGATACCGGTGCACCCATTAAGGTTCCGGTCGGCAGAGGAACGCTCGGAAGAATGTTCAATCTTCTTGGCGATGCCATCGACGAAAAGCCGGCTCCGGAAAATGCCGAGCAGTGGGCAATCCACCGTGAGGCGCCGAGCTATGAGGAGCAGACTGCGTCCAATGAGGTGCTTGAAACCGGCATCAAGGTCATCGACCTGATTGCCCCCTACCTCAAGGGCGGTAAGATCGGACTCTTCGGCGGTGCCGGTGTCGGCAAGACCGTCCTCATTCAGGAGCTGATCAACAATGTTGCCAACCAGCACGGCGGCATCTCCGTATTCACCGGCGTTGGCGAAAGAACGCGTGAGGGCAATGACCTTTATAATGAGATGAAGGAAAGCGGCGTTATCGACAAGACTGTTCTCGTGTACGGTCAGATGAACGAGCCGCCGGGAGCAAGAATGCGTGTTGGCTTGTCGGGACTTACCATGGCGGAATATTTCCGTGATGAGGAAGGTCAGGATGTGCTTTTGTTCATCGACAATATTTTCCGCTTTACACAGGCAGGCTCGGAGGTATCCGCACTGCTCGGCAGAATGCCCTCCGCTGTAGGCTATCAGCCCACACTTGCGACGGAAATGGGTGCACTGCAGGAGAGAATTACTTCTACGAATAAGGGATCCATCACTTCCGTTCAGGCAGTTTATGTACCGGCGGATGACCTGACCGACCCCGCTCCGGCAACAACATTTGCCCATCTCGATGCAACCACGGTTCTTTCCCGTCAGATTGCGTCACTCGGTATCTATCCGGCGGTGGATCCGTTGGAGAGTACTTCCAGAATTCTTTCCCCTGAAATCGTCGGCAAGGAGCATTATGAAACAGCAAGAGCCGTGCAGACGATTCTTCAGCGATACACAGAGCTGCAGGACATCATTGCCATCATGGGTATGGAGGAACTGTCCGAAGAAGATAAGCGCACCGTTATGCGTGCGAGAAAAATCCAGCGTTTCCTGTCCCAGCCGTTCTCCGTTGCGGAGCAGTTTACAGGAATGCAGGGTAAGTTTGTGCCCCTGAAGGAAACTATCCGCGGCTTCAAGGAAATCATTGAGGGCAAGCACGATGATCTGCCCGAATCCGCTTTCCTCTTCGTCGGCACAATTGACGAAGCTGTGGAAAAGGCCAAGACTACACAGGAATAATTGCAGGAGGGATAGAAGATGAAAACCTTTCTCCTGCGTGTGATCACTCCGGAGCGAACGCTCTTTGAGGAACAGGCGGCTCAGCTGACTGTTCGTACCACAGAGGGCGATGTGGGAATCCTTGCCGGACATACGCGTTATGCTGCGATTCTGAAGGCGGGAGCGCTGCGTATCAAGCTTCCGGATGGTCAGGAACGCCTTGCAGCAGCTGCAGGCGGTGTAGTGAAAGTGTCCGATGACAGGACAACTGTGATTACAACTGCTGCGGAATGGGCGGATGAGATTGATGCCGATTGGGCGGAACGCTCCCGTCAGGACGCATTGTCCCGCATTGCACAGTACAAGGATCAGCCCGATCAGCTTGAACGCGCAAATCTGAAGCTGCAAAGAGCGCTCAACCGTCTGCGTGTTTCCGGCAGCGATCCGAAGCTGCAGATGAAAAAGAAGTAACAGCAAAGCCCTGGAATTGACACCGGGGCTTTGTTTTAATTATGCAAGAGGCTCTGTTGGGAGAAATATACGCAAACTTGTCTATTATGAACAAAAAAATGGTTGTTTTATTGAGAAAACAAGATAAAAAACCGTAATTTTTTGAATGGCGAAAAAAATGAGGATTACCCCTTGCATTTTGACACAAAGAGTGCTATAATAAAAATACCACGAGTTGAGTACAAGTGTACGCCGGCGGTGGAATTTTGATGAGGAGGTTTTTTAACAATGGCGTTAAAGAATCAGTATTTGGTAGATCTGCTTGCAAGAGTTGAAAAGAGAAATCAGGGTGAGCCTGAGTTCATTCAGACAGTAACAGAGGTTCTGGAATCCCTGGAAGCAGTAGTAGAGAAGAGACCTGACCTCGTAGAGGCTGGCGTACTTGAGAGAATCGTAGAACCGGAGCGTCAGATTACATTCCGTGTTCCGTGGGTAGATGACAATGGTAAGGTACAGGTAAACCGTGGTTTCCGTGTACAGTTCAACTCCGCAATCGGTCCGTACAAGGGCGGTCTGCGTTTTGCTCCCAATGTATACAGCGGTATCATCAAGTTCCTGGGCTTTGAGCAGATTTTCAAGAACTCCCTGACATCCCTGCCCATGGGCGGCGGCAAGGGCGGTTCTGACTTTGATCCGCAGGGCAAGTCCGATGCAGAAGTAATGCGTTTCTGCCAGAGCTTCATGACAGAGCTGTTCCGTCACATTGGTCCGAACCTCGATGTACCGGCTGGTGATATCGGTGTAGGTGCTCGTGAGATTGGTTATATGTTCGGTCAGTACAAGAGACTGGCAAATGAATTCACAGGCGTTCTGACTGGTAAGGGTCTGCAGTACGGCGGTTCTCTGATCCGACCTGAGGCTACTGGTTACGGCGCAGTTTACTATACAGTTGAGATGCTCGAGCACTTCGGCGACAGCATCAAGGGCAAGACCTTTGCAGTATCCGGCTTCGGCAATGTAGCTTGGGGTACTATTAAGAAGGTAAATGAGCTGGGCGGTAAGGTTGTTACCATCTCCGGTCCGGACGGCTATATCTATGACGAAGACGGCATCAGCACTCCTGAGAAGGTTGACTTCCTGCTCGAGATGAGAGCTTTCTGCCGCAACAGAGTACAGGACTATGCTGACAAGTTCGGCGTACCGTTCTTCCCGGGTGAGAAGCCGTGGGGTGCAAAGGTTGATATCATCATGCCTTGCGCTACACAGAACGAAGTTGGCATGGCTGAGGCTGAGAAGATCGTTGCTAACGGCATCAAGTACTATGTAGAGGTTTCCAATATGCCTACCACAAACGAGGCTGTTGCATACCTGAAGCAGAACGGCGTAATCGTTGCTCCTTCCAAGGCAGTAAACGCAGGCGGTGTAGCAGTATCCGGTCTGGAAATGTCCCAGAACTCCATGCGTTACAACTGGACTTC